>CAZKOQ010000401.1:0-3122 GCA_964554425.1 uncultured Pirellulales bacterium
CTTCTCTGTGTATGACCAATCGAATGTGCTCGGCTCACACTTCCAGATAGGCCACGACTTGCACGACGCTGTTTCCTTCTCCGTCGGCTTCTTGACTACAACATCCTTAACTGTTGCCATATCTTTTTCTCCTTCCCGCCTGCGGCGGGCTTAAATTGGCTGATTTTGTTCTCACATCAGCCCCCCACGATTATATCTACCTTTTGTCATTTTTGAATAGACCTCTCAATTTTTCTTAAAACTTGTTGGCCTTAACAGCCGCTTTTCTGTAAATTATTGCCCATCTAAAAACTGTCACCCTGAGTCCGCCTCGACGTATTTGGCGGACGAAGGGTCTGGTCTTCGGAGCAGGACCAGAATATTCTCAAAGTAAAAAATCTTTGACAAGGATGTTTATCTGTGAGCTACGAACAACGACCTATGAACTTTCAGTGGAGATAAAGTCCTGTGCATCAGCAGCAGATAAAAAACTTCAAGGCCTGGTTCGCCAAGTATGTGGCCGTCTTCTACGGCGATGACAGCTACGTCAATGCCAACTTAAAGCTCAAAGAAGACCACAGTCGCAGGGTCTGTCAGGAAATGAAATACTTAACCAGTGAGCTGGCTTTGCCGGATAACCAAAAGCGTGTGGCCGAGGTGATAGCGCTCTTCCACGACATAGGCCGCTTTGAGCAATTCAAAAAATACCGCACATACAATGACCCAAGAAGCACCGACCATTGCCTCCTGGGCCTGAAGGTTCTCAAAGAAACCAACGCCCTTGACGGAGTTGATAAAGAGGAAAAAGACCTTATTGAAAAAGCAGTTCGATATCACGGGTGTAAACAACTGCCGCCCCATCTGGACGGCCAGTGCTTATTATTCTCAAAGCTAATCCGCGATGCCGACAAGCTTGATGTCTATTACACAATTATCACATATTACACACAATATAGAGATAATCCCCGCAATTTTGCCTTGGAGCTTGAGCTGCCCGACCAGCCCCACTATTCGCCCAAAGTTGTCGATGCAATTTTGCGCGGCCAGCTTATTGATTTTAACCGTCTGCAAACGTTAAATGATATGAAGCTTCTGCAGCTTGGCTGGGTCTATGATATAAATTTCACTGCGGCCTTGAAGCGGATAAAACAGCGCAAGTTCCTCCAGATGCTGCTTGACTTTTTGCCGCAGACTTCTGACATTGAAAAAGTCAAAGAAAAGATATTCGCTTATGTCGATTTTAGAATAACGCAGGAGCCATAATGGCCTGTCGTAGCTTATTTCAGCGGTTGTCATGTTGAGTGAAGCGAAACATCTGGCGTTACCCTAAAGCATCTGGCCAAACCATTGAGTAGAAACCATTGTATGTAGTTCATCGAAAAACAACGAACTACGAACAACGAACTATGAACGATAACAGGGAGGTTATTATGGAGGCGATTTTGCAGACGAAAATAGCCGGCGTTGAGCCGAAGAGGGGCAAGGTCCGCGACATTTACGACCTCGGCGACAAGCTCCTTATCGTCGCCACAGACCGAATCAGCGCCTTCGACGTCGTTATGGCAAACGGCATACCTTATAAAGGGATAATCCTGACCCAGATTTCACGGTTCTGGTTCGATTTCCTCACCGGTCTTGTCGAGCATCATTTAATTACTGACAACGTAAAGGATTTTCCCAAGCCCTTTTGTGATTACCCGCAGCAATTAGCCCGCCGCAGCATGCTTGTCAAAAAAGGCGAGGTCCTGCTGGTTGAGTGCGTCATCCGCGGGTATCTTGCCGGCTCCGGCTGGGTCGAGTATAAACAGAGCCAAACTATCTGCGGCCAGAAGCTCCCCGCCGGCCTCAAACAATGCGATAAGCTCCCAGAGCCGATTTTTACCCCGGCTACAAAAGCCGAGCGCGGCACCCACGATGAAAATATCAGCTTCGCGCAGTGCGTCAAAATAGTCGGCAAAAAGAATGCAACCTTCCTGCGCGACAAAAGCATCGAAATTTTCAAAAAAGCAAGCTCCTATGCTGAAAGCAAGGGCATAATCCTCGCCGACACAAAATTCGAGTGGGGCCGCGTCGATGGCAAGATTATCTTGATTGATGAGGTCTTAACGCCCGATTCTTCGCGTTTCTGGCCCGCAGACAAATACCAGACCGGCACAGACCAGGAAAGCTTTGACAAGCAGTTCGTCCGCAATTACCTCGAAAGTATCAATTTCAACAAATCCGGCCCGGGTGTCGTTCTGCCACAGGATATTGTCGCAAAGACCAGCGAAAAATACATCGAGGCCTACCAGCGTCTCACCGGTAAAAAATTTGAAACCTGACTTGAGACCGGTTCGGAAATACAAAAACCGGACTAATAGAAATGAGGAGCATACTCCAAAAGCGTCAGTATTCGCTGATATATCTGCTTCTAATCCTGCTGACCACGGGGACGTTTTGGCCAGTCCTCAGCCACCAGTTCGTCAAATACGATGATGATAAGTATATCACCGAGAATCCTCATATTACCGGCGGCTTGACGCTGCAATCCATAATTTGGACCTTCACGACCCCTCATTTTTATATGTGGCACCCGTTGACCACGCTGAGCTTTTTGGTGGACTATGAACTATTCGGCCTTAATCCCTTCGGCTATCATTTGACCAATCTCTTGATTCACATAGCCAATGTTTTGCTCTTGTTTTGGGTCCTAAGCAAAATGACCAGCGCGTTTTGGCCAAGCGCCTTTATTGCAGCCGTCTTTGCCGTCCATCCGTTACAGGTCGAATCGGTTGCGTGGGTGGCCGAACGCAAAAATGTCCTCAGCACCCTATTCTGGATTCTGACCATCGCCGCATACATTAGATACACAGCCAGGCCAAGCATTGGCAGATATTTATTGGTAGTCCTATCCTTTTCTCTGGGACTGATGGCTAAGCCAATGCTTGTTACGCTGCCCTGCGTGCTTTTATTGCTGGATTACTGGCATTTACGCCGGCTTCGATGGGGTGGTCAGGGTAAGGGCGAAATTTCGCCTCAGCATCGTTTACTAAAATCAACGCACAAACAGTCCTCTTTCTGGCTTCTTTTTGCAGAAAAAATCCCGCTATTTATCCTTGCGGCGGTGGTATGTGCAATTACCTATATCATCCAGCAAAAGGGCG
>CAZKOQ010000402.1:0-3113 GCA_964554425.1 uncultured Pirellulales bacterium
ACCTGTATGACTATCTGTCAGCAGTGGGCCTGGAAACCGGATGACCGGCTAAAGCCACTCAAGGAATGTATTCACACCCTCGTCAAAGCCGCAGGCGGCGACGGCAACCTGCTGCTCAATGTCGGCCCTATGCCCGATGGTCGAATAGAACAAAGACAAGCTGACCGCCTAAAAGAAATGGGCAACTGGCTCAAAAAATATGGCGAGAGCATTTACAAAACCCGCGGTGGGCTGTTTAAGCCGGGCTCCTGGGGCGCAAGCACCTACAAAAATAAGACCATTTATATCCACATATTGAATTGGTCTAACGATGTTATTGTCCTGCCGCCTATTCCTAAGAAAATTATCAAGACTTCTGTCCTGACCGGCGGCGCCGCAACCATCAAACAAACAAATGAATCAATCGAAATCTCTCTCCCAAAAGATTTCCGCCACGAACTTGATACTATTGTCGCCTTGCATCTCGACGGCCAGGTAGATGATATTGTTCCTTGTGATGTCCCCGCAGCTTCGCTTAATACAGGCAAAAAGGCAACCGCATCCAATATCTTTCAAAATAACCCAGAGCACGGCCCCGACAAAGCAATTGACGATGACCTTTCTACTCGCTGGGCGACCGACTACGGCACAAAGCAGGCCTGGTTTGAAGTTGACCTCGGAAAATCCATAACGTTCAACCGAGTTAAAATCGCGGAGTCTTACAGCCGCGTTGAGGAATTCGAGCTGCAATATAAAGAGGACGGAAACTGGCAAACGATTTTTCGCGGCACGACTATCGGCCCAGAGTATTCAAAAACATTCGACCCCATTACCGCCCGATATGTCCGCTTGAACATCCTTCGCGCCACCGAAGGCCCGACCATCTGGGAACTTCAGCTATTTGCCCCAAAGAAATAATGACCGCCCGTATCGCACCGCCACAAGAAGGCGGGAACAAGAAGTTGGAATTGAGAATTTTGTTTTCTTGCCGCAGCGGACTACAAATTACACTTCACGAGCGGCGCGTTACCTTCTCGGTGGACGCGGGTTCGGCGGATTTATTATCAGAACCGTGTCGGTGCCATTACACAAATTGTTAAATATAGCCATTTCATTTTCCAGCCCATGCAAAAACTTATGATGAAGTATTGCTAATGACATTACCCATCTCACCGGTTGTCTTCCAAAAGCCAATTCTCTGCGAGCATTGCTAAATCGACCAGGTTAATGATGCCATCGTGGTTGATGTCGCCATCGAGCCATTTTATTTCGCTCATACTCGCAAAAGGCGTCCCGCCGAAGGCGCCCATATCAATACGCCCGCCGTTGGGCATCGGCTCATCGGCTGGGTCATCATAAGGGTCGCCGCCATCAATGCAGGGGCTTGTAACTTTATCAAGAATCCAGACATCAGCCCGAGGCCAGTATCGACCACGCTCGGAGAGCAAATGGTAGTCGCCGTTATTCGGGTCCACAAAACAGGGGTCGGTAGCGATATTACCTTGGCCCGGTTCAGACGTGCAACTGTAACGTGCCTCACAGCCGAACACGTCGCTATCGGAGTTATTCCATAAGATACAATCGCTTATGTCCGGCTCTGCGCCGGCGTAGGCCTCGATGCCATATTTATTATCCACGATTGTCAAATTTTTTATCGTGGGCGAGCTGCCGGCGATAAAGACCGCCATAAAACTATTTTTTACAACAAAGTTTTTTAACACACTATCGGGGCCTTCGCCATTGTAGAACGAGACGGCAAAGTCGCCGGGGTTTTCTATAACAGGTATGCCGGCTTTTGTTGCGACACCCTGAATAGTTATCGCCTTACCTTTGAAATCGACTTCTTCCTGATACACACCTGGATAAACAAGCACTTTGAAACCATTTCTCGCCGAATTGATACCTTTCTGAATGGTGGCGAAGGCGGTCCTTCTTGTCAAGCCATCGTTGTTGTCGTTACCATTGACCGCATCAACATAATAAATCTTCGGCGGCGGAGGCGGTTGGGGTGTCGGGTTGCCCCAATCAGGGTAACTCCCAGAAGCAATCACCGGATAACGATTTCCTTGGGGAAGAGCATCTATTATCCAGATGTCCGCACCGCCTGTCCTTGCCGACTCATCTGCATAGACGATTTGCGACAGGTCCGGTGACCAGGATGGGTAACTATACACTATGGATGGATAGCTGGCATCATTAGTAAGAAAGGTTACGTGGGGGTCTGATGGACTGCTAATTGGACCATTCCAATTTGGCGAACGGCCTGGGTCGATTAAGACGAGATTGTGGCCCCAGGTGAAGACAATCTTGCCGCTCGGCGTCCAATCTGGGTAATTTTTGGTCGTTGACTCACTGCTGGCGCCCTCTGTCAAGCGGTGGTTGACGCCGTTGGTAATGTCCCCTGTCGCAGTGAAATCATAAATCCACAGGTCGTGGGTGTAGGAAAGGCCCGAGTTGCGCCTATCATAAACGAACGCCGTCCTGCTTGGGCACCAAGAAGGACCTCCGACGTATCCGGCCTGCACAGGAACTACCTGTCGGCCCGTACCGTCTGCATTTATCACCGTGATGTGCGGGTTGTTGTAGGTCGTCTGCTCCATGAACAAAATCCTGCTGCCGTCCGGCGACCAGGCAGGCTCGTAGGCACAAAACATCCCTCCGTAGTCATCCCCATCGTAAATCTTTATGTTGGCCCCGGTAAACCAGTCATAGACCCATACCTGTGTCTGCTCACTATCGATGTAGGCGATCTTGGTCGAATCAGGCGACCATTGTGGCGAACCTTGCCAGCCAGGCATATTCACCAGTTGCCTTAAACCTGTGCCATCAGCCCGAATCGCCCAGACATCCGCATCCCCGTCCTGGTAGGACGTGAACGCGATCCAGCCGACGCCGGTTTCGCGGATGGCCTCGATTATCTGATTTTTATCGTAGTCACAGTACCACAATCGGCTGCCGACAAAAGCTATATCTGTAGCACATCCGCCGTATGCACCTGGGGGTGGGCCGTTTGCGCCGGGATAATGCCATATCTCAATGATGTTGCCATTGGCATCGTGCTTGTAAATCTCGCGCGGGCCACTTGTGCCGCCCCCAGCCGGGCTGCAGGACGACCACATATTCGTTCCGTCCCA
>CAZKOQ010000403.1:0-3105 GCA_964554425.1 uncultured Pirellulales bacterium
CAACCCAGGGAGGTGAAACAGCCGCCAATGTCGTGGTCTGGGACACGCTCTCGGCTTTTGCCGACACGGTCGATATTCGAAACAGAGATGGGTGGAAAGCCGTGCCCGCCGACCTTCTTATGCTCGAGGCTGACCCAGCCAAGGCCTTTTCAGACCCGGGCTACTATGGCAGAGAATACTCATTCAAAGGAGATGCGGTAGTAGAGAACAGCTACTTGACTGCGGTATTGTGGTCAGGCAAAGGAAGAGTGGTTGTATATTCGAAAGCCGACCCGAGCAGGAAGATTATGGAATTCGTCCCGTCCCAGACGGGAACAAAGGCAGCGAGCATTAGTCACTGCGCTATCTTGCAGAATACGGGTGATGAGGTGGCTCTGGAGGTTTCTTTTTCTGCCGCGGGCTCGGTGGATTTGTCTGCCGTCCTCTCGTTCAGCAAGGCAGAGATTGTTGAGATAAAACCTGCTGAGAATATGAAGGGAATTAGTCTTCTGATCCCAATCGAGTATGGTGTTGTGCCCAGCTTCATAGGTGACGCCCTTATACTTGGTCCTGGAGAGTACCGTTCGGTAAATACACTCTGTGTTCCGTTAGAGAATCTATTCGTTGGATTGCTGAAGGGAGAAAACAGCGTGCTGGTCATCACCTGGCCGAAGGGAAAGCAACAGATGAGGCTGAGGTTGGGTAACGAAGGACCGGAAACCCGCCTCATCGAGTCTATCGACTTCGACAACGATGGGCAGAGTATCTACCTGGCCTTATTAGAAGCACGCGGCATCTGGCATAAAGAAGAGCTGAACCCTTCTTACTTAGAGAAGGACGTGGCAAGCAGTTGGAGCAGGCCCTTTCCTGCAAAATGGATAACCCAGTTATATGAAGGCGATGTGAAAACCACTTTTACGTTCAGAGGGTCCAAAGGCCAGTTCTGGCGCGGTGTGGCTGGTATGTACATCTACCCCGTATGGTTCAACGGGGACAATGCTTTCTATCATCTGACCAAGAAGGTGCCACCGAAGGGGGAATCTGTCATCTACTTCCTGGAAGGAAAAGACACTCCCCTCTCGGCCTCTACGCCCGTTGACATTATGAAGGCCACCTTGGGCAGGCAGACATGCGATACCATACTCGACCTTGCCGGCCGTAAGTTGCGCACCCATCATCGAAGGGGAAGTGAGGGTATTCGTCGCGCCTGCACCTGTGGATGCACAGAAGCCATACAGGTCGTCTTTGAGGCAGGGCAGGAGATCGAAAGAAGAGAGTATGTCGAGGGGGCCGTAGAGGATATGCTCTACTTTGTCAGGCGGCATATGGAAAGGATAGATGAATACAGAGGTTTTGCCGACAACATGATAAAGTTTCTGCGGGCGACAGGAAGCTCTTCTGCTGAGCTGAAGCCATTTCTTGATAGCATGGAGCAGATGGCGCAGCAAATACCTCAGGAATACAGCGTGCAGAGAGAGAACATCAAATCTCTGGAATATGCCGACGAGCTGGCTCGCAAGACTACCGCTCTTACCCGCAAGAAAGACCCGCAAAACCTACCGACCTACTTAGATCTCGGCAAGGAATGGAGAGCAATGGGCGGTGCTCAAGACGGTCTGCTCGCACAGTATCACATAATAACCAGGAAACTGTTCCAACAGGCGGGTTATGGTTGTGTGATTCGGCCCAAGGCCATTGAGCTGGCGCAAGAGATCAGAAGGCGCTGTAGGCAGTGCCTTAGAAATCCGGACGGCTATGAGATATGGCCGAATTATTAAGTATGAAACGTTAAGTCCAAGAGTGCAGATCGGAAATGAGAATCATGAAGCACGTCATCGCAGTTGTATTTCTCCTATTCGCGGCTTTGGCACTGCTTCAAGGCTGTGAACGTAAGACTCCAAACGATAGCTCGCCATCGCCCGGTGCCGGCCCAGGCGAAACAAGGACTGTCCCCGAGATAGAGATGGTTCAGCTTCCAAGAGGCCAGTTCACGATGGGAGACAAGGATGAGGTGGATGCAAATCCTCATGAGGTTGTCGTAAGCTCATTCTATATAGACAAGTACCCGGTGACCCAAGAGCAATACCAGAGAGTCTGCAGGGATAATCCCTCCCGTTGGAAAGGAGCCAAGAATCCTGTAGAGCAGGTGCGTTGGTCCGATGCTGCGAGATTCTGCAATGAGCGCTCTCGCTTGGAAGGGCTCCAACCCTGTTATGACTTAGAAACATGGGAATGCAAATTCGATACAAACGGATACAGGCTGCCCACGGAAGCGGAGTGGGAGTATGCCTGCCGAGCAGGAACCAAAACAGCATATTTCTTCGGGAATAACCCCTCAAAACTGGCTAATTATGCCTGGTTTGACAGGAACTCCGGCGGACACACTCAGCCGGTAGGTCAGAAGCGGCCCAACCCATGGGGATTATATGATATGTGCGGCAATGTATGGCAATGGTGCAACGACTTCTATAAGGTAGATTACTACCAGGAATCTCCCAAAGAAAATCCCAGAGGGCCGAAGGACGGTGAGAGCAAAGTGGTTCGCGGCGGAGCATGGAGATTCAGCGACCAGAACTGTCGCTCCGGTTATCGCTATAATGAAAATCCCGGCTATGCGGATGTCTGCTTTGGATATGATATCTATGGCTTTCGCTGCGTTAGAAATGCCTCCGGTGTCATCCAGCAATAAACATCTCCTCCCTCAAGTGACAACAGCGCATATTTGCATACCGGTGGTATTCTAACCTGTATAGGAGTCACGCTTTCATAAAATCACCTTCCCTCCTGAACACCCAGCCGTTGGCCAGATAAATCGGTAATGCCAAAAAGATAATATTAAAAGTTGGCGTAAGGATGGTTGGAAGGTCTGTGGTTTGGTGGGAATACAATTCTCTTAGTTGGGCTATTGCGTTGTATATCATTTTCGTGACTTTAAAGTGGTAATAGAAGCAGAGATGGGTTTATAGGCTTTTCGGTTTTTAAGGGAGTAATTCTATTGTCTGGAATTATCTCCCATCTACTGATTTGTAGAAAAATTTGTCAAACTTTGTTTTTTGGCTCGAAAATGAAGAAGATTTTTCAAAAATCCCCCAAAATCCCGTAGTTTCCACGATAGATAAGCTGGGG
>CAZKOQ010000404.1:0-3053 GCA_964554425.1 uncultured Pirellulales bacterium
AACCTCCGACCTTTGGCTTTTTCAAGCCAAGGTCGCAGGTATGAAACCATCCCCCTATAGGGGGCACCCCAGAGGAATGTACCCTTTAACTAAGGAGCTATGAAAAAAAGGTAGAAATAACCGTCGTTGAAGGGAATTTATAATTGACGTTGGTCACCCATCGTTAATATATTTCTTCAATAGACCTTCGGTACTATAAATAGGCAGAGTGAACGTAAACTTTGAACCCTTGCCAGGATTTGATTCCACGCAAATTTTCCCACCATGCCGTTCAATGATTTCTTTGGAAATTGCAAGGCCAAGGCCTGTTCCACCTGTTTTTCTGTCGCCGCCGTTGCCTAATTGCTCAAACCTGTTAAATAATTTCGGCGTGTCCTCTTTTCTAATACCGTAACCAGTATCAGATACTGAAACCTGAACTTCATCTTCGGTTTTGGTTGTCTTAATTGTAATGGTTCCTTTTTCAGTAAATTTCAGGGCATTAGTAACTAAGTTTGTCAAAACCTGGGTAATTTTATCGCTATCAAAACTGCATCTGGGCAGGCTGCTGTCAAGTTCAAGCAAAAGCTCCAACCCCACGTTCTTTGCCGAAGAGGCCATCGTTTCATAGACGTCTTTAACAATCTGGTTTATATCATTAGCTTCAAGGTTAAACTTCATCTTGCCGGAATCGAGCTTCTGGAAATCGAGAACATCGTTGATAAGTCTGGCGAGCCTATCGACGTTCTTTTTCGCAATACCCAGCAGTTCCTTCTGTTCTTCGTTAATATCTCCGGCCAAGCCATCCAATACAAGGGCAATGCCTTCTTTTATGATTGTCAGAGGTGTACGCAGCTCATGTGAAACTGTAGAGGTGAACTCCGATTTCATCTTTATCATTTCTTTAAGTT
This sequence comes from uncultured Pirellulales bacterium, assembly GCA_964554425.1. Lineage (GTDB taxonomy): Bacteria > Planctomycetota > Phycisphaerae > Sedimentisphaerales > Anaerobacaceae > CAYWXK01. Next base: position 891 of record CAZKOQ010000404.1, read on the forward strand.
TCTCTTCTTCCTTCTTGCGTTCCGTGATGTTCCGCAGCGATGCAAGATAGACCGTTTCGCCTTCCCACTCTATTTCTACTGTACACATTTCAGCCGTGACTATTTCACCTTTCTTGCGAATAACTTCAATCTCAGTTGTTTCATCTTTGACATCAGCAAATCCAAAAGTTTCTCCGAGGAGTTCTTCTTTTTTGCGGCCAAACAACAACTCTGCAGCATTATTAACAAATCTTATGATTCCCTTGTGATCTATAATAAGGATGCCATCAGCATTTTGGTTTATCATCGTGCGCAAGTTTGCTTCAGTATTCTTTAGGTTTTCATTGGCCTTCGACAGTTCTGCGTTTAGATTTTCCAAGACCTCCTCCGCCTTCTTGCGTTCGGTGATGTCCACATGGACTTCTGCAACTAACCATTCTTCTTTTTCATTCTGAAACGGTATGGCTGTAACCTGTATGGGTTTATTACCTTCCTTGACCAAAACTTCTTCTGTGACAACAGGTTTCTTTGTCTTTAGTGCTTTTATAATTCCACAGCCGGGGCACACTTCGCTTCGGTCCATAAAGTATTCATAGCACTTTTTACCAACTGGATCGCCATACACCTTTTTCCACTCTGAGTTGATATATCGGATGTTAAACTCCGAATCAATGATATCGACACCTGTTTTTGTAGCACCTAAAACGAACTCTAATTGCTGCCTTAGTGCTTTGACTTCCTTCTCCACGTTGCTGTGCTCCAGAGCGTAACGAATGGTCCGAACCAGTAAGACCTTTAACGGCAAGTCCTTAACCAAGTAGTCGGATGCGCCGTTTCTTATAGCAGAAAGCCCAATTTCTTCATCATCCACCCCGGTCAACACCACGACGGGTGTGTTTGGAGTAACCTGCTTGAGATTTTGAACTGTCTCAATGCCACTACTATCAGGAAGCCACAGGTCAGCTATCACAATGTTGTACTCCCTGTTAGTCAGGCACTCAACAGCCTCTGACATGCTACCAACTGAATCAACGGCAAATTTGACATGCTCTGAAGATTTGGCCAAGATTCGCTCAACCAATTTGCGGTCAACTGCGTCATCCTCTACCAGGAGGATTTTTATCAGTTGCTTATCCGTAAGGGCTTGTGATTTTCCAGATGTCTGTATTTCCATTCGGCGACTCACTTAAAGTAGTATTTGTTAGTTATCCTGACAATCTCTACAAATGTTTTATTATCAATTAACCTGACTGCAAATTAACCCCTTTCACTTGCGTTTGGATTTCAAGACCTGGGCTATTTTTTCAAGTAATACTTCGTAATCAAAGGGCTTGACGATATACTCAACGGCTCCACCTTTTTGTGCACCAGTGATGTGTTCCTGGTCCGCAAGGGCGGTAACCATTATCACCGGGATATCCGCAGTTTTCTTTGAAGCCTTCAATTTTGACAGAACAGTCTGCCCACTCATATTCGGCATTATGTTGTCAAGGAGAATAAGGTCCGGCGGCTCAGTTTCTACTTTTTTAATACACTCCAGTCCGTCATTGGCAGTTGTGACTTCATAGCCGCTTTTCTTAAGAACCTTGCCTATGATGGTGACAATATCCTGCTCATCATCGACTACGAGAATCTTACTCATATTTACGTTTTCTTTGTTAGAAAACATTAAACACTCCTATTGTATCAGCGATTTTTCTTATCCTTTGATTGCAATCTCAGCAAATCGCCGGCTTCATATAGAGATTTCTTTTCCTCGCCTTTTTTGATTAGCTTCAATTCATCTGCTGATAATTCACCATCAGAATAAATATGCGGCGTTATGAAAACACCAAGCTCGCTTTCTATCATATTGGTATCTACCTTCCTGAACAGCACACCTATGAGTGGAATGTCGCCGAGAATCGGTATTTTGCTTTCCACTACGGAAGGTTCTCTTTTGCGAAGACCGCCAATGATAATTGTCTGACCGTCCCTGACCCGCAGCGTTGTATCGGTCCTTCGTGTTTCAATAACCGGCGTCTCGCTGTTCTCAATCGTAAATTTACCGGTCTGGGCACTCTGTTCGGGCTTAACGTGCATAATAATGTAGCCGTCATTGGAAATCTGGGGGGTTACCTCGAGTTTAATTCCAGCCTCTTTGAAAGATACTGTTCCGATACTGCCGCCTGCGGATGTTTCGGT
>CAZKOQ010000405.1:0-3036 GCA_964554425.1 uncultured Pirellulales bacterium
TGAACGCATCGGTCGTAACGTGCAGCCGCGGCGAGGACGCCAACAGTATTCTCGATGGCTTCACTCTCACCGGCGGTAGAGGTACAAAGGTCTTGGGTGATACATACGGCGGCGGGATGTACAATCTCAACAGCAGCCCGACGGTGAATCACTGTATCTTCACCGCAAACTTGGTGACCTCCGGTGGGGGAGGGATGTGGAACGAGAACAGCAATCCCACGATGACCGACTGCGCCTTCAGCGGAAATACGGCTTGGGGTGCCGGCTGCGGGATGTACAACACGAGCAGCAATCCCACGATGACTAACTGCACCTTCAGCAACAACCTGTATGGCGGCGGGATGTACAACACCACCAGCAATCCAATCCTGACCGACTGCAACTTCACGGCCAATTCGGCAAACGAGGGCGGCGGGATGTACAACACGAGCAGCAATCCCACGATGACTAACTGCACCTTCAGTAACAACGTGGCCGGGACCTATGGCGGCGGGATGTACAACACCAGCAGCAATCCTGCCATGACCGACTGCACCTTCACGGCCAATAGGGCAAATGATGGCGCCGGGATGTTCAATACCGGTACCAGCAAACCCATTCTGACCGACTGTACCTTCAGCGGCAACACGGCCGATGTTCATGGGGGCGGGATGTACAACACCACCAGCAATCCAATCCTGACCGACTGCAACTTCACCGGCAACGAGGCCGATGTTCACGGGGGCGGGATATGCAACATAACCGACAGCAGCCCGACGCTAACCCTTTGCCTCTTCAGCGGAAATCTGGCTCTGAGTACCGGCGGCGGGATGATCAACTCGGCTAACAGCAGCCCCGTGATGACCGACTGTACCTTCACCGACAACGTGGCCTATGGCGACGGCGGTGGGATGATAAACAATTCAAGTAGTAGCCCGAAACTCACCGACTGCACGTTCACCGGTAATTCAGCGGATGGTTTTGCAAACGGCAACGGCGATGGCGGCGGGATCCATAATGCAAGCAGCAATCCCAAGTTGACCAATTGCATCTTTTCCCAGAATACCGCACAGAGTTATGGCGGCGGAATGTACAACACCGCCGGGCGTGCAACGCTAACCAACTGTATTTTCTACGAGAACACGGCGAGGACCGCCTCCGGCGGAGGATATGCAAACTATAATGGCAGCAACTCCACCCTGATCAACTGCACCGTTTACCAAAATTGGGCCGGCCACGGGCTCAGGAACTGGGACAGTACCCTCGTAGTCACAAATTGCATCTTATGGTACAATTATCCCAGCGAGATTTCCAGCGAAGGTTCAAGTTCACTGACTGTTTCGTATAGCAATATATACGGCACTTGGAGCGGCACAGGGAATATCGATGAATACCCGTTCTTTGTGGATCCCGATGGAGGCGACCTGCGGCTATCCTCCGGTTCACCCTGCATCGATAAAGGCAGCAATGCGGCCGTACCATCAGGAATAACGACCGACCTTGACGGCAATCCCCGCGTGTTGGACGGCGACAGCAACGGTACAGTCATCGTCGATATGGGCGCCTATGAGTACCTCGTTACCACTGGCAATAGTTTCGAGAGGAGTCTTGAAGCCTACTACCTTCTCGCCTCTCGCTGGCTCGAGGACCCTTGGCCCCGTCCGACGGATGTAGCCGTGCCTGAGATGCGACACATCGGCTTCGATTATTAGCAAGAGCTTGGCGCCCGCTGGCTTGCAGGCACCAAGTCGCGATTATGAACGTCTATTCTTGACAACACAGCGAAGGGCCGAGAGCATCCAACTACCGGCCCTTTTTATTGCTACGGATTTAACCTTGCTATTTACCGGTTCATGTGGGGGTAAGGGGGCTTTTGCGCCGAGTTTGTCGAATCAGAGGCATCAATCAAAAAACACGACAAAATTATCCTCTGCCGAGTAATTTAACACTTCTATGAAATATGCAGGCTAATCCTGAATTTTTATTTTCCCAAGATTATACCATCCGTCCGGCTGCTTGCCTGTTATGGCGAGCTGAACCCTCGGCTCATCGAGCATATCTAAAATAGCGATTTGCAGGTCATACCGGCCTTGCGGCATATCGGATGGGATAGTAACGGCATTATCATAAAGGATGTCCCCAGGCAGCCAGGTTCTAATATCAGCATCTGTGTATAAAATTTTATCTTTCTTTTCACCTTTGAGCCGGATGGCCAGCGGCATCTTTCTGTAACACGGTGCAACGCCTTTATTTTCCCACCAGGACGAGAACGACAGTTTATCTCCCGGCTTTACAAATTCAGGATACGTGAACTTTCGCAGCACGAAGCGATATCCCATTTTTTTCAGCCACTGGTTCACCTGTGGCCACCACTGCTCAGGAACAGGTGACGATTTGGCATTCAAGACAGAGATGTGCCACTTGAGCGATTGCTCGATTATGTAATCTAAATCCCACCCCTTGTCTTTCCAATGTTGCATCACCCAGCATACCTCGAAGACAACCGGCGCTTTTTTCCAGGCATCCTGAACAGTTCCCTGGGTAATTGCCTGTGGATACAAATCGTTCATATGGCACCAGTTCGGGCTAAAACCACCCATATCGCCAAGGCAATCGGCCCTGAAGCCGGTTCCATTCGAGATAGCGTATTGCAGACTTTCGGCGTCTCCGATTAACATCACCAGCGGCGTATGCTTGAAGGCCTGTAAATACATATCAATAATCTTTTTCTTAACTTCAAACGCCGGCATATTCGTATTCGCACTGGAGACGTGCCATTCCCCCCAGTGCCCCAGCGAGCCAATATCCACATGGTCTAAATTCGGATGTCCGTCGTAACGTTTCCCGAGTTCGGCCACAAGTCGGCCCATATATTCAAGATAGATGGGGTCCGAATAGTCCGGCATCCAGCTTTTCCCGTCATAGTAGGTTACACCTTTGCAGCCGAGCTTGCGCACCCAATCCGGGGTTTTAGTCGTTCCGTTAGCCGGCATCACCCTGAGCGCGAAATCCTGCCCACGCTCTTTGGCTGCCGCCATCGCCTGGTCAATAATATGC
>CAZKOQ010000406.1:0-3031 GCA_964554425.1 uncultured Pirellulales bacterium
ACCGATTGTGGGCGACGGTTTTTGGAGGCGACCCGGCGGACAATTTGCCGAGAGACGATGAGGCCGCTGATTTGTGGACCAAAGCGACGCCGATTTCCGCTCATAGAGTTTTGGCCTTTGGCAAAAAAGATAACTTCTGGGAAATGGGCGAGAGCGGCCCCTGCGGGCCCTGTAGCGAAATACATATCGACCTCGGCCCGGACGCCTGCGATATGAAAAACGTCTCCGGCCACAAATGCCGGGTCAATGGCGGCTGCGCAAGATTTATTGAGTTATGGAATCTTGTTTTTATACAATTTAATCGCTTACCCGCCGGCAAACTTGTGCCGCTTTCGGCCAAATACGTTGACACCGGCGCAGGTCTTGAAAGAATTGTTGCGGTCCTACAGAAAAAAAAGAGCAACTACGACACCGACCTGTTTATGCCGATAATCGATGCTACCAGTGATGTAACCGGCCACAAATACACTTCAAAGCTGGGCAATAAAACCGATAACGCCTTCCGCGTCATAGCCGACCATATCAGGGCGGTTTCCTTCGCAGTTACCGATGGCGCAACCCCCTCCAACGAAGGCCGCGGCTATGTCATTCGCCGCATACTCCGCCGGGCCTCTCGCTTCGGCAGAGAGCTTGGAATGCACGAGCCGTTTATGTCCAAGCTCGTGCCGGTTGTCGTTAACTGCCTCGGTGATGCCTTCCCGGAAATAAAGCAAAGGGCCGACTATGTCTCTACCGTGGTCGAATCCGAAGAAGCAAGTTTCGGCAGAACGCTCGACAGAGGCATTGACATCTTCGCCGCCGCCGCCGACAGTGCCGCTAAAAAATCAGCAAAAACCATAAGCGGCGAAGACGCATTCCAGCTTTACGACACCTACGGCTTTCCTCTTGACCTGACCGAGCTTATGGCACTGGAGCGCGGCCTCAAAGTCGATAAAGCCGGCTTTGAAGAGCTAATGGAGCAGCAGCGCCGGCGCGCGAGGGCGTCACAGAAAACTACCTCCTTCGCTATCACTCTTACCGACACCGAACTGCCGGAAACCGAAGACATCCACAAATACCGCACCGACAGCTTCGATGCCCGAATAGTCGGCTGGATTGACAGCGATGGCTTCGAAAACCAGGGTCGAATCGAAACCGATGCCGAAGTTGGAATTATTCTCGATAAAACTTGCTTCTATGCCGAGGCAAGCGGACAAGTCGGCGACTGTGGAAGAATAGAATCACAAGCCGCACAGTTTATTGTTGAAAATACCACTAAAGTTGGCAACTGTGTAATTCACCAGGGCAAACTCGCCGAAGGAGCGTTCGCTGTCGGCGATAAAGTAAAGGCCATCGTCAGCAAAGACCGAAACGCCATAAAGAAAAACCACACAGCTACGCATCTCTTGCAGTGGTCTCTCCAGCAAGTTTTTGGCAAATCCGTAGCCCAGCAGGGCAGCTTCGTCGGCCCCGATTATCTGCGATTTGATTTCACATATCCATCTGCTCCGACCGCTGAACAGCTAAAAGAGGTTGAGAATTTAGTCAGAGAAAAAATTGTAGAAGACTTGCCCGTAACGTGGATTATAATGCTCAAAGACCAGGCCCAGAAACTCGGTGCAATGGCACTATTCGGCGAAAAATATGGAGACGATGTCCGCGTCGTCTGCATAGGCGCCGAAGACGAAAATCAAGTTGACAGGGCATTCAGCAGAGAATTCTGCGGCGGCACCCACGTTGACCGGCTCGGCTCAATCGGCGGCTTCAAGATAATCAAAGAAGAGAGCATCTCCGCCGGCGTCCGCCGGATTACCGCCTTAACCGGCTCCGGCCTTAACGCACATCTCGAAAAGGCAGGCGGCATCGTCGATGAGCTTTCTATTATGCTCAAAGTCCCTGCCGATAATCTCATTGATAGAGTTGCCAAGCTGATAGGAGACAACAAACGCCTCTCCAAAGAGCTTAAAACAGCATCTAAGACATCCGGCTCCGGCATTATGGCAGAAGCAAAACAACTCCTCGAAAATTGCGAGAAGATTGGACAATCTTCCATAATCGTTGGCCAGGTCTCAAAAACCTCCGCCGAGCAGGCCCGCGAGGCAATTGATATGCTCAAAAAGAAGGCAAAATCCGCAGCCATTGTGCTTGGCTTTGACGATGATGGCAAAGCAACACTTATAGCTGGCGTAACGGATGATTTGACCAAAAAGGGCTTAAAGGCGGGTGACATTATTAAAGAAATCGCGCCGATAGTCAATGGCGGCGGCGGAGGCCAGCCGCATCTGGCACAGGCAGGCGGAAAGTCCCCCGAAAAAATTGGTGGAGCCCTCACAAAAGCCGCCGAACTAATAAAACAAAAACTTGCTGGCACTTAACCAATCCGGCTGTAGAGACGGAAAATTCCTATGATTAATTTCCACTGCAAAAATTGCGGCCAGAAATTCAATGTCCCTGAAATCAACGCAGGTAAAAAAGGCAAATGCCCAAAATGCAAAAGCATAGTCCTCATCCCGTATATAGAACCAATAGCCACGCCTGCAATTGAGGAAAACGCCGGCAACTCCAAAGTCAACCATAAACAATCGCCATTGGACCCAATCCTTTTAGACCTTCCACAAGCTAAAGCTCAAAGCCCTCCGACAGAATACGACATTCGCAGCGAAACCGCCGAGGACAAACTTGAACGACAGTTGCAAAAAAAAATAGAGCAGAGCGAGAGCGTCGGCAATCGCAAATTGCCGTGGATTATCGACATATTTCTCTATCCTGTAAGTGTGCCGGGCCTGGTAACTCTTGGGATTATTATTGGAATACCCTTGCTAATTGATATTGCGGCAGCGTTACTCGGCCCATTTGCCTCTGCCATAGCCATCCCAAGCTTGATTGCAAACATTGTTGTCGGGCTGTATCTATATTGGTATATCGCCGAGTGCATTCGTGATAGTGCCGACGGCGGATTACGAGCGCCAGAGACGTTAGGCAGCGCTCCGGGACTTAGCGATATGTCGCTGCGAGCGCTCGATATTGTTGGTTGTCTGATTGTCTTTTGGGG
>CAZKOQ010000407.1:0-3022 GCA_964554425.1 uncultured Pirellulales bacterium
TTTGCCCTATCTATCTTTCCTTCAAAATCGTCAAGATGGCTTACGCCAGTTCAGCGGGTCAGTCTATTATCATAACAGTGTCGCAGCCGCAGAAGGACTGGCCGGTTTTGAGACGGCCGGTAACACGCAGCTCTATATTTCCATTTTCGGAGACGGCACGCAAAAGTCGTGTCTTGTCAAAGAAGCCAAAAATTGTCGTAATTATCGTGCCATCCATATCGGTCTCAAAGACATACTGGCTCATTGACTCGATTCTGCCCGGATATAGCAACAGCGGAAGCTCCGCGTCAACCTGGTCGGCAGTAACGCCGGGCGGCAGATACAATATTGTCAAAATCGCCGGCGGCAAAGGGTCGCTTCGCATAATGACCGGCGGATAAATATCGAGCCCGGCTTCCATCGAATCGAGGACGGTGATGACAACCCAGTCCGGACGGGAATCATCTATACCATCATTAACGACTAATTGAATGACGTGCCGGCCCACAGGCAAAATAATAGTCGGTGTTGGGCCGGGTGGTGCGATGTCAAGGCGCGGGTCCCAGCGCGGCGAATCGGGGGTGCTAAGCCAGGCCTGAGCAATAAGTGCCAGGTCCATTGGGCCAACGCGATTGGCACCTGCAAGTGGCTCTACATCAGCGAAGGGTCTTTCGGGTTGGAGCCATTTTTTTGCGAGGTGAGCGAAGTCGCGGATGTTGATTATGCCGTCGCCGGAACCGGCAGTAAAGGTTCGGCCGCCGACTTGCCAGTACCATTTGTAAGTGAGCGGCTGGCCATCTTCATCGAAGGAAGTAGAACCATCGAGCATTACCTTTGCTGTGCCATCGGGGCCGGCATAAACAGTCTGGTCGAGACCGGCATTGGCGACGGGGATGTGGTTGAATTCATAGCATCCCATATCAATTCGTCGGCCGATTATTCGCGGCCTGCCATCGAGGTCTGTTCTCACAAGGGGCGGGATAGCAGAATTATCGCCTGTGTTGATACAGGGTGAGCGAGGCCCTATGTGGTAGTTGCCGTCGCAGGGGTCAGCAAAGACCGGGTCAGCATCTATGTTGCCTTCGCCGGACCAGCCGCCCTTGATGTCACTGTAGGTAACAGTAACGGTTGAGTTATCCTTGTTTGCTATTTCATCGCCGCCGTCCCGGAGGATGCAGTTGGTTAACTGAACATTTGATGGTCCGGTGGGTGGCTCACCGTAACAGCCGACAGCGCGTGCCGCAGGAGCTAAATTTTCGGCAAAGGTGCAGTTGATAATTGAAGGTCTGGTTTCGTTGCAGTTGTCTATGGCGCCGCCGAATATGCCGGCCCTATTGCCGACAAAGAGACAATTGACAATTTTAGGCCGGCTCCATGTCTGATTATCTATTGCCCCACCAAAATTTTTGCCTGTGTTGTCGGCGAAGATGCAGTTGGCAATTATCGGGCTTGAATTGTTAAGGCATATTGCACCGCCGCCGTCGCCGGTCTCATCGGTCCGGTTGCCGGTAAAGATACAGTCAGTAATTGTCGCATCGCTGTCACCTTCGCCGTAGAGTCCGCCGCCATAGAGTCTGGCCTGGTTGTTGCTGAACGTGCAGTTGTTAAGCTTGGGGCGGCTGGACCAGTTATACACGCCGCCACCGCGATTGCCGGCTGAATTATCGACAAAGGTGCAGTTTGTCAACGCCGGACTGCTCCCCTGCCAGTTGCACATTCCGGCGCCAAAATATGCTGCAAAGTTTCCGGTGAACGTGCAGTTGGCCACCGTCGGGCTGCCGCCTTCGTTATACATTCCGCCGCCGTGCGCGTATGGAGAAAGATAAGGATTGACCTGGTTTGCATTACCAGCGGTGATTGTAAAACCATCGAGGACGGCTGTGGAGTTAGTTTCGCTGCCGGTAACAACGTGCAAGCTATTATCGCGCGTTGGGTCAATGGGACTCATACTGGCATCGTTGCCTAACAGGTCGCCGCTGAGGATGGATTCGTAAGTATTGACATCGCGGACGTCAGACCTCGGTTCGGTAACACCTGCGTAGCCGCCTTTAATCACCACGCCATTTTTGAGCTGGAACGTTGCCATCCGGTCGCCGGCTGTAACATCTGCGCCCCTGTCGGGTTTGTATATGCCCTGTGCCACGCGGATTTCACAGCCCTTTGAGGCAATAGTCAGGGCATCCTGCAGGAATTTGTAGGCGTCTTTCCAGCTTGAGCCATTATTGGCGCCTGTGGCGTCATCATCGACAAATATAATCATTGGGCCCTGGAATTCATACGCACCCATATCGACGGTGTGAAACATTATTCGCTCGTTGCCGTCGAGGTCGAAAGTTACAGATGGCGGCACAGCAGAGTTGTCGCCCTTATTGATGCAGGGCGAGTGTGGCCGCAAATGGTAGTTGCCATCGCAGGGGTCGGCGAAAAGCGGGTCGGCGTTTATATTGCCCATACCGGGCCAGCCGCCCTTGATGTCACTGTAGGTGATTGCGATTGTTGAGTCATCGCCCTTCCAAATTTCACCGCCGCGGTCCCAGAGGATGCAGTTGGCCAGTTTCGCGTCATTTACAGGCAGGTTGGTTGCAGATGCAAAAGCCAACGCGCTTCCGTTGGGGGCAAAGTTCGCGGCAAAGGTGCAGTTAATCAGAGTCGGGTTGCTGCTGTAGCTATACAATCCGCCGGCATGCGTGCCTGCTGAGTTCTGTGCAAAGAGACAATTTACTACTGTGGCGTTGCAATTGACCCCTATGGACATCGCACCGCCGGAGGAGCCGGTTGAGTTGCGGATAAACTTGCAGTCTATTACGGTGGGGTTGCAGTTCTCGTAGCTGTGGAGTCCGCCGCAGGTTCGGGCCGTATTTTCCACAAATAAACAACTGGTGAACGTCGGGCTGCTTCCATACCAGTTTGAAACAGCGCCGCCGTTATCGTCGGCTTTGTTCTGGGTGAAGGTGCAGTTAGAAACTCGCGGACTGCTTGCATTGTTGCACATTCCGCCCCCGCCATAGTCGAGTAATGCCCGGTTGCGAGTGAACGTGCAGTC
>CAZKOQ010000408.1:0-3003 GCA_964554425.1 uncultured Pirellulales bacterium
AAGGATTTCTTCTTTTGTTATCATAGTATTTGTATTCCCGGAATTTGCCTGTCATCATAGATTCTGCGCCGTGGATAGTCAATGCTTTTAACTTTGAACTTTTAGTTTATTTGCTACCTTCACCACATCGACCATTTCAGCAACATCGTGGACGCGAACGATTGAAACGCCTGCCGAAACACACAAGGCAACCGTTGCAGCAGTGCCGAATATCCGCTCGGCTGGATTTACCCTGCCGGTTATCTTGCCGATAAAACTCTTGCGACTCGTTCCAATACAAACCCGATAGCCGCTATCCACAAATTTATGGATGTTTCTCAAAAGTAAAAGATTGTGCTCTACCGTCTTGCCAAACCCAATCCCCGGGTCAATAAAAGTTCTCTCCCTCGGCATACCAAGCTGCTCCGCTCGTTTTGCCCGCTCTAATAAAAACTCCAGAACCTCGCCAACTACATCTTTATACTTTGGCTCAACCTGCATCGTCGCCGGCGTCCCCAGTATGTGCATCAAAACAACCGGCACCTGTTTTTCGGCAGCCAATCTTCCTATCCGTTCATCGCCCAAAGCTGATATATCATTTATCATTGCCGCCCCTGCCTCCAGCGCAGCCGTCGCAACCTCAAGGTTATACGTATCGATACTAATCGGCACATCTAACTTTTCGCTAAGTCCTTTTATCACCGGAACCACTCGCCCTATCTGCTCCTTCGCCAGAAGCGGCTCTGCGCCCGGCCGGGTCGATTCCCCCCCTACGTCTATTATCACAGCGCCCTCCGCAGTCATTTTCAGACCGTGCTCAATCGCCTTGTCGGTATCGAAAAATTGTCCGCCGTCACTGAAAGAATCAGGCGTAACATTCAAAACCCCCATCACAAGACAGCCCTGTGAAAAATCCAGCCGCCCCCTCACCCACTCTACTAAATGTTCGCTTTTAACTTTTCGCATTCCCAACCTTAAAACCAATCCCTGACAATTTATTCAAAAGTTTTTTACTTGTTAATTTATCCTCTGTGAACTCTATGTTCTCTGTGGCTATAACAACAGTCGTATTGCCAAACTCTCTGCGGACAGGATAATTCTTCCGTTGCCCATCAAAAAACTCGCCTCTCTTTTCCACCGGCCTTTCCAAAATCCACCGTAATCTCGCATCATCCCTCCTGATATCGTAAACCTTTTGCACCGCACCAGTCACAACATCTTGCTCACTACCCTCCCTCGGATCTATTTTCAACGTGCGAATAGTTGCCTCAGGCAGAAAATCCTCAATCGTATATTCGGCTTCAAGCCCAAAATACTCGCACGCTGCCTTATAAATCATAATCATACCCGAAACCTTACCGTCCAGCGAATAACCAGCGACATGCGGCGTGCCAATATCGACTATCCTCAAAAGCTCCGTATCTATATTCGGTTCACCCTCCCACACATCAAACACAACCGCTCGCAATTTCCCCTCGCGTATCGCCGCCTTCAGAGCCGCACTATCCACCACCCCGCCCCGTGATGTGTTGATAAATACACATCTTTCCTTTAGCGCCTTGAAGAATTTCTGGTCAGCTAAATGAAACGTCTTATCAGCTCCTTCAAGAGTAAGTGGCGTATGCAGTGTTATAAAATCACAATCAAAAAGCTCCTCAATCGGCAAAAATTTTACTTCACCAACTAACTGTTCAATCCTCAAAAGTGCGTCATCAAATTCTCTGTGCTCTCTGTGGCTGATTTTATATCTTTGCAAAGGCGGGTCATTAAGATAAACCTTCATACCCAAAGCAATCGCCTTTTTAGCGACCTTGCTTCCCACATTACCCACACCGATAATGCCTACGGATTTATCCTCAAGCTCAATATCAAGCCGCTGCCCGATTTCAAGTAATCCCGCAATAACATACTCCGCCGCAGAGCTTGCATTCGACCCAGGCGCCGATGCAAAACCGATTTTATTAGCTCGCAGATATTCAACATCGATATGGTCAAAACCAATTGTCGCAGTGCCCACAAAACGCACCTTGCTGCTGACAAGCAAATTTGCATTTACCTTCGTAACACTGCGAACCAACAAAATATCTGCATCGCGGACGACCGCCGGCGTTATCTGGCGGCCTTCAACAACCTTAACCTCCCCGATTGAAGAGAAGCACTTTGCTACAAACGGTATATTTCCATCCGCAACTATCTTCATCGAAAGCCCTCGTCTAATTATATTCCTCTCTTACTTGCGAAGTTGCTCAAAAAAAGATTGTGGTATCTTACGACCATTGCATTCAAGATTAGGGTCAGCACCATGCTCCAATAAAATCAGGGCACTTTCCACATCTCCTCCCCTATATGCATTGTAAAGAGCCGTGCAACCATAATTGCCTCTGGCGTTAACATCTGCTCCTTTTGAGATTAAAAACTTGACCATTTCAAATTGCCGGTTCTCTACAGCAGCTCGCAAGGCCGATCCGTTTTCCTGGTTGATATTAGCCCCATAAGCTAAAAGCAATTCAGCCGCTTTAATTTGTCCATTTTCCGCTGCCCACCGCAATGGTGTGCCGCAACCAGTTCCTTTTTCACTCACATTTGCCCCATTTTCCAAAAGAATCTTCATCACTTCAATATGTCCATGTCGGGACGCATAATGCAACGGCCTTTCACCACCTTCATTACCTTTATTTACATCTGCACCTTTTTCTATGAGGTATTTTACCACTTCTAATCGCCCATTTCCTGCTGCCTCATGCAGCGGCGTGTTAAGATACCAAAAGGTTCTACTATTTGGGTTCACTCCCCATGCTATTTGCCTTTTGACCTCTGCCAGATTTCCCGAACGAGCAGCAGTATGAATGCTCATACAACCTGGCAAAAACACAGCAATCATTACTAAGAAAAAAACTTCGAACTTTTTTCTTTTTGAATTTTTCTCTGTCATTTTGCATTTTGACTTTTAATTTTTAATTTCCCTCTGTGTTCTCTGCGTCATCTGCGGTAACTCTTTTACAGTTCAACCCCTGCCATCTCCGT
>CAZKOQ010000409.1:0-2997 GCA_964554425.1 uncultured Pirellulales bacterium
GTAATATAGGGACAGGGTTCTTATAGCTCAGTGACGCATACATCTCCAGCAGCCAGTAACCGTTGACTAATACCAATTGTAAGAATTAAATGCGCTATATATGATTAGTTTTCCTTGACTGAATAAACAAATTTTCAAACCCGCCATAAAACGGTGGGCTAAATAGGCAACGAGCATTTACTCATAAAATACAAACCAACGGCGCATAAACTTATAACAATTGGTATAAGATGCCAACTATAACAATCTATCTTGATACTGAATTGTATGACTATGTAAAAGATAGTCCTTCTGCCATCATCCAGCAGGCATTAAGAGAACAAAAGGAAAAAAGAGAAAAGAAAGAGACTTCCAACAAGCAGTAGAACCCGCTTTTGCTTACCCTCAACCCGACTTTTAATATTGTCTTATTGCATTACCGATATATTTGGTGAAGGCCAGGTGTTCGGCAGGGAAAGTGATTTTATGAACGGCTGGTGAACCGCTGAACATGGAACAGCATCATTACAAGAACCTGCGGAATATGAGAAAGGCCAGACGAGTGCACAGGAGGACAAGAGCAAAGTGGTACGTGACGATGACGACTAAGTCCACACAGTGAAGAGCGGAGAAATGAGCCCTCCTAAGAAACTCTCTCGACCGCTCAGAGCGTCCATCCTTGCCGATATTGGCGACGGATGAAAATGTCAGCTTCCGGGCAGCCGATGGCCTTGAGATTTTTAGAGTCCCAGGTGAGTTTCTTTCCGGTGCGCAGCGCGACATTGCAGAGCAACGCTGCTTCGGTCAGTGCACCTGAATAGTCGAAATTGCACGTGGTTGCCCCGCCCGTCTTGCAGGCCTCGACCCATTCACGATGGTGGCCGATGGAATCCGGAATAAATGGTTCCGGCCGCTTGAAGTCGGCATATTTCTCTTCGGGCAGCAGCTTGTGTTGACCGTAGTCAGCAATCAGCATCCCTTCCGAGCCGATGAACAGCACTGCGTTACCCCACTGTGGGATGTTCTTTTGTTTCACAAATGCCGGATAACCTCCGCCGTGGTACCAGGTTAATGTGACCGGCGGTAGACTACCTCGGGCGGGGTATTCCTGCCGGGCGATTGTCCAGCAAGCGGCGCTCTCCGCGTGGACTGGCCCCTCGGCTTCTACAGTTAAAGGGTGTCGCAATTTTAACGTCCAGAATACAAGGTCGCAGTAATGGCAGAAGAAGTCACCAAGTTGACCATTTGCGAAGTTCCACCAGTATCGCCATCCGAAAGGGGCATAGGTCGAATGGTAGGGGCGGTAGGATGCGGGCCCCAGCCACAGGTTCCAGTCGAGCGTCTGGGGCACCTCGGGGCGTTCAGAGGGAACATCGGGCTGCGAAATGTCTGTCGGCTTAGGCGGCCCGGAGAAGTTAGCTCCAAGCCATACGTGGACCTCACGCACTGTCCCGATGGCACCAGTCTGCACAAGCTCCACTACGCGACGGTAATTACTTTCGGCATGAATCTGCGTCCCCATTTGTGTGATGAGCTTTTTCTCGCGTGCGACTTCCGCCATCACCCTGGCTTCATATACACTGTGAGTGAGCGGTTTCTCACAGTAACAATGCTTACCGAGTTTCATTGCCATCACACCTGCTGGGGCGTGTGTATGGTCAGGCGTGCCAATGACCACCGCATCGATGTCTTTGTTCATCTCGTCGAGCATCTTGCGGAAGTCTTTGTATCGTCTGGCTTGGGGGTATCGCTCGAAGGTCTGTGCCGAATGTTTTTCATCGACGTCGCACAAAGCGACGATATTCTCACCTGCCACACCGTTAATGTCGTCGGCGCCGCGACCGCCGACACCGATTCCGGCAACGTTCAACTTAGTGTTGGCTACAGTGCCGCGGACCAATCGGCTGTGCGATAAGATTATCAGGCCTGAGGCGCTCCAAGCCATATTGTGCAGGAAAGTGCGACGAGTTACTTGTTGACGCATAAATCATCTCCTTTTCTATCGAAAAACGAATCATGCTACTGGTTATAGGGTACCATCTGCCTTTTGTGAAGTCAAGCTCGCCGGCGTGGAATAGTACCGGCTGTTTTATATCCGTGTTAAGTGATTTTTTAGAGGGTCATTTCTTTAAACTGTCTATCTCTTTGAGATATTCGCCGAGCTTCATTAGTATTTCGCCGGTGTACGAGCTGCAGTTTGCCCACGTGTCACTATAATTGATATCTCGAAGCTGCCAAGGATTGCCCCTGACCGGTTTGTGTTTCATCCACGTAGGGTAAAATCCGGCTGGGTGTTGTATCACAGTGAGCGTGTTGGCCATTGCACAGGCCTTCCTTAAGTAGGTCTCGTCACCCGTATGTCTGTGAAAGGCAATGCAAACACGAATATAGTGTGCCGTGTGCCAGTCGATAAGATGGTAGCACACATATTGCTCCCGGGCTCCAGGAGTAATATATTCGCCTGAAGGTTCCCATTCGATAAACTGGTCATCTATGTAGTAGAGCAAATCGAGAGCAATCTTTGCGTAGCCGTTCTCCAGTGTTGCGTTGCGTAAAAGATATTCAATGAACAGGCCTGTGTCGTACCACTCGAGATTCTCGTAGGGCGCCAAAGTTTTTACGTCGTCCCATTGCTGCTGCCAGTGAGATGTTTTGCAGGGGTTTGCCAGCATCCATCTGACAGCCTTGTCTCGTGTTTCCACCAAAACCTTCATTTTATGGCTGCGAATCAATTCGTCGAGGAGCAGAATTGCCTCGACTTGGTCAGATGTGTAGTCTTCCAGCATCTTGCCGGTTTTTGGGTCAACCCGGAAGTACCACCGTCCATCCTCAAGCTGGGTCTTCTTGAGCGTATCGGCAATATGCATTGCAGCTTTGAGAAAAGATTCATCTCGTGTTACGGCATAAAGATCCAGATATGCCATGCCTGCCATCCCTGCCCGCCCAGTCTGGAGGCATCCCAAGTGGTGAGACATAGGCATGTTTCCATAGACCCAATCGTTTGGTGTGCTTTCACTG
>CAZKOQ010000410.1:0-2989 GCA_964554425.1 uncultured Pirellulales bacterium
GAGGTTGCACGAGACGGCGCCTGTATAAAGATTGCGAAGGCAGAAGGTGTGGTTTTTGGAAATATCCGGCTGCCCGAAACCGTTAGTGAGTTTGCCGCAGGCGGCGAAAACGGATTATTTACCTTTAAGCCGGAAAAAGGGGTGTGTCGGCTGCCCGTGGGAAAATATTGCGTTGAGCACTGGAATATCGAACGCAAGGACGAGGAAGGTAACAACTGGAAGTTGGAGGGGAGAGGGTTTGGTGATGCGGGGGTCTTTGACGTTAATGTCCAGAGAGAAGCGGAAATTTCGATTGGCGAACCGGCCATCTCCATGCTTGAAGCAGCGGACGAGGGTCCTGGGGGCTACTACTTCAGTCAGAACCTCGCCGGGCATCTTAGGGAGCGTATTGAACTGACCTGTAATGGCGACCGGCCACCGGCGCCGAAAGTGCGTATCAAAAGCGAGGACGGTTCGTATGACCGGACATTTACCTTCGAGTATGGCTGAGGCGGCACGTGCCGGCTCTCGTGGCGAGAGCCAAGAAATATAAAAGGGCCATTTGTGGCGACTGTTGACATTGGTGGGCCGTTCAAGGTCGAAACTACACCGCACACAATAGCGGCAAAAGTGACTGTTCCTGAGGAAGTTGGGCCTATTGCCGCAGAAACGAAACCGGCCAGACCAACGGTCTGGATAGCAGTGGCGGTTGCCGTGGTTATAGTCATTCTGGCGGTCGGGCTGTCAGCAAAAAGAAAGTAATACTGCTCATAAGAATTAAATGCGCTTTGAACAAGCAGCATATTTGCTCAGAAGCACCCGCCTGTCATTCCTGCGACCTGTCCCGATGTCGTATGTCGGGGAAGCAGGGATCCAGTCTTCCGTTTGTCCATTATACGACCCATAGTTTGTTCTGAGCGCAATGATTTTCTATGATTCCTATGACAGCAGACAAAAAAATCGGGAATCGGGGCAATTAATAATCTTGTAGGAGAAATTTTATGCACAGGACTTGTTTAACACTTTTCTGTTTGACCCTTCTGTGCGGCCTCATCAATTATTCAGCGGCACAAGAGCCAAAAAAGGTAATCTGCAGGGGTAAAGTAGTCGGCGGCGGCGAACCTATCGCAGGGGCAAAGGTCGGACTGCACAAGGTTGTAATCTTAGGAGACACCTCATACAAAGCAGAGCCGGCACAAGAGACCTCCACAAAAGATGACGGCCTCTTTACATTTGAAACTAATGCGGATAGCAACGACTTAACAGGCCAGACGGTGATACTTGCTGAAAAAGAGGGACTCGCAATCGGCTGGGCCAACTGGCGTCTGGCTGAGAATCTTGAAGTTGAAATAACGCTGGGGGAGGCGAAGGTTATGGCGGGAAAAATAGTGGATGAATCCGGTAGTCCTGTGAGCGAGGCAGAGGTGGGCGTAACCATTATGATAGTCACCGCCAAGAATGAGCCGCGATATTTAATCGGCGAAGCTGCACCGCAACTGCTAAAATCCAAAACCGACGCCGAAGGCAAATTTAATTTTCAGCGTATTCCCCCGGATGCATCGGCGGAGTTTTTGGTAAAAAAGCAGGGCAGCGCGACAATTACTACTTTTGACCCCAGCCGTTACAGGGGAGGAAAGCTTCAATTTGCAGCGGGACAGGATAATATCAAGATAGTTTTACCGGTCGAAGCGATAATTGAAGGCGCTGTGGTGGAGAAAGATAGTGGTAAGCCGGTCGGCGGCGTAAAGGTATTGGCGTTACGAGAACAGAACCAGTTGAATTTTGGACAAGAGCCGGTTGTTTCTAAAGAAGATGGGACATTCAGCATAAATGCTCTGCCTTCCGGCAGGCACATTATCCAGTTATCATTGCCGCCAGGGAGTGGATTGGTGGACTGGGTAGCCCAGCCGGTGGAAATAACAACGGAGCCGGGGAAAACTATAAGCGGTGTGAAGGTCCAAGTCAGCAAAGGCGGGCTCCTGGAGGTTGTGATTACAGATAAAGATAGTGGATTGCCTCTCGAAAGAGCAGCAGTAAGCGTCCAACAACAGGAAAACAATCAGTGGTTCATTGCTCTATCTGATAGACAAGGAGTGGCCCGCATACGTTTGATGCCCGGAAAATACCAGGTCAGCGGTGTCTTCAAAGATGGGTGGTATGCACAGGAAAATCGCCAGGAAACTGTCTCAATCGAAAATGGCGGGACGGCACAGGTTAAGTGGCAGCTTACCGGCACGCCGAAAGTTGCAGGTGTAGTGCGGGATGAAGCGGGCAAGCCGGTCGAGGGAGTCGGGGTCAGGATTTTGCCGGCAGGGTCTCAAGAGACCAAAACGGATGGCGAAGGCAAGTTTGAAGCCGCCTGGAACAGAGGTGGATGGGGGGCTGAGGAACCGCTTTGCTACCTTGTGGCCAGAGATGAAAAGCGGAACTTGGCTGCCGCAGTGGAAATCGAAAAAGGGACAAAAACGCTCGATGTCGAGCTTGCGACCGGCGTAATCTTCTATGGCTCTGTTACGGACCAGAATGATAAACGTATAGGCGGCGCGATGGTTATGGTTATGCTGCGTGGGCCCAACTGGGGTGCAGGTTTAGGGTGGTCAGAGTTGCGAGCGGATGCAAATGGGACTTTTGAGGTTAAGGCCATACCTAAGGGGTATAAATACAACATAACAGCCAGAGCAGATGGATACGGACAAAAAGAGATAGAAATTAATACCGATGGTTACCTCGAGAATCGTATTAAGGTGGAAGGATTGATGCTGGCTGTGGCCAATCTTTCGGTCTCGGGGGTGGTAGTGGATGTAAATGATAAGCCGGTAGCCGATGCCAGGGTCAGTTGCTACGGCGAGGGTCAGCAGCATCTCGAAACGCAGACCGATTCGGAAGGAAAATTCGTGCTTGATAAGATATGCCCTGGAAAAGTTAGTGTCTCAGTGTTTGTCCTCGGAGAGAAGCCGTTGAACGGGTATTTAATGACAGAAGGCGGAGCAAAAGACATAAAAATAGTGGT
>CAZKOQ010000411.1:0-1510 GCA_964554425.1 uncultured Pirellulales bacterium
AATGCCAATACGATTTTTATAAACGATGCGGACAGGTTCGGCTTAGCGGAGCTGCACCAGCTTCGCGGCAGGGTGGGCAGGTATAAGCATCGGGCGTTCGCTTTTATGCTGCTGCCGAAGACGAGGCCGATTACGCCGCTGGCGGCCAAGCGACTGAAGGCGATTGAAGAATATTCGCATCTGGGAGCGGGCTTTAAGATTGCTCTGCGGGATTTGGAGATTCGCGGGGCGGGAAATATTTTAGGGCCGGAGCAATCGGGGCATATTCAGACGGTTGGGTATCAGATGTATTGCGAGCTATTGGCTGAGGCGGTCAGGAGATTGAAGAATGAGCCGACAGAAGCGATACCGACGGCAGCTATTGAACTTGGCTTTGCCAGTTACATACCGAAAAATTACATACCTATCGACAGATACCGGCTGGATGTGTATCGTAAGATTGCCGTGGCAAGGTGCGATGAGGACATAGAGCAGATTGCGGGCGAGCTGGCGGATGTGTATGGGCCGGTGCCGGAGGAAGTGAAACTCTTGCTGGATTTGGCGAAGATTAGAATTAAGGCAAGCAAATGTGATATAAAAAGTATTGTTGCTTCGGGACAAGACCTGGTATTTTCGTTCGGCAAAGAAATTGATGTGAAAACCGAATCTTTATTTTCAAAAGTCCGTGGAAAGATTAGAATTCCAGAGCCGAAGACGATATGTTTGCGGTTGCCTGCGAATTATTTTGAGCCGAAAACGCTGATAAGTATCCTTAGAAAAATATTTAACCGCTGAGAGCGCAGAGAACGCAGAGAAGAATTGAAAATTAGAAAGAAAAAATTAAAATGACAGAGCAAAGTTAAAAAATGAGCGGCATAGAGGAAGTTGAACAAGGACAAAAACCAAGGACTTCAAAGCTTGCGTTACTGTCACTCGTGCTGGCTGTTCTGGGCTTTTGCATAGTCCTACATTTTGTGGAACGTGGGTCGTTTCGATTCTTTCGTACCGTCCTTTTTGTATGTGGGTTGTTTGAGCTTATCGGATTTATTTTTGGTGTAGTTGCGCTGGTGAGAATAGGCAATAGCAATGGCAGGATGGCCGGCCGGGTGTCAGCTACGTTGGGAATAAGTGCGGCTTCGGTTTCTCTACTGTTCATGTGTTTGGCGGTGATACCGGTTAAGCGGGTACCACCCGGGTTGTTTTGTGGGTCTCACTTACATAGGTTGGGCTTCGCGATGCGTCTTTATGCCGATGATTTTGATGGAAAATATCCCACAGCGGGCAAGTGGTGCGACCTGTTGGTGGAAGGTCATAATGGCGTATCTTATGTGAAAGCGGAGACGTTTGTTTGCGGAAGCGCATTAAAAGGAGGTGATAAGGGACGGTGTCATTATGCGATGAATCCGAATTGTGAGCCGAATTCGCCGGGAAATGTGGTCCTATTGTTTGAGACCAAGGGTGGATGGAATCAATATGGCGGCCCGGAGTTATTAACATTTGAAAATCACAATGGTAAAGGTTGTAATGTGCT
>CAZKOQ010000411.1:1610-2976 GCA_964554425.1 uncultured Pirellulales bacterium
GAGCGAGCCGTAGGCGAGTCGAGAAATGACGGTGGGTTTTTCTACAAAGCATTTTGAGTTCATAGTTTTGGGTTGAAAAACGGGAGGTCTAAAAATGGATAGATTTAATCAACGCATTTTGGTAGCAGCAGTGTCAGTTTTTTTTATTGCAAGCTTGGGCTGGTCGGCGGCAGAGCCGAAGACGCTGGAAATCGGGGCAAGGGCGCCTGACTTTAATCTGCCCGGCGTGGACGGGAGAAATTGGAAACTATCGGATTTTGCGAAGGCAGATGTTCTTGTTATTGTTTTTACTTGCAATCACTGTCCCACCGCGCAGGGGTATGAAGAAAGGATAAAGAATCTGGCAGCCGATTACAAAGAAAAGAGTGTTGCGCTTGTTGCGATTTCGCCTAACGACCCTTGTGCGGTTCGTTTAGATGAGCTGGGCTATACGGATATGGGCGACTCGTTTGAGGAAATGAAAATTCGCGCAAAAGATAAGGGATTTAAATTTCCTTATCTTTATGATGGAGACAAGCAGAGAGTTTCCCTCGCTTATGGGCCGGTTTCGACGCCGCACGTTTTTATATTTGACAAGGAGCGAAAGCTGCGATATGTCGGGCGGGTCGATGATTCAGAAAAGCTCGACAGGGTCAAATCGCAGGATGCCCGTAATGCGATAGAGGCATTATTGGCGGGCAAAAAAGTTTCCGTCGAAAAGACCCGCTCATTCGGCTGCTCTATTAAATGGTCAAATAAACGAGAGTCGGTGAAAGAGTCATTAGAAGCGTGGGCGAAGGAAAGCGTCGGTGTAGAAATGATAAATGTGGATGGGATAAAAAATCTTGTTAAAAATGATTCAGGGAAGCTGCGGCTGGTCTATGTTTGGGCGACCTGGAGCGGCTGCTGTGAGACGGAATTTGAAAAACTTATTGAGGTTAATCGAATGTATCGCGGACGGGAATTTGAGCTGATTACCATCAGCGCCGATTCGCCTGACAGGAAGGACAAAGTCCTTTCATTTTTGAAAAAACAGCAGGCATCTTGCAAAAATTATATTTTTGATTCGGAGGATAAATACCAGCTTATGGGGGCGGTGGATAAAGAGTTGCTCGGCGGAATTCCATACACGCTTCTGATACAGCCGGGCGGAAAAATTATTTACCATCACATAGGATTGATAGAGCCGCTGGAACTAAAGCAAGTAATTGTCGGATACCTCGGTCGCTGTTACAAATAAGGGATGAAAGGTTTGCAGTAATTGGTAGCTGATGATAGAAGAATCGCATAAGAAGGGAAACATATATGCGTCTAAAAGTGTGCAGAGTCCTGATTTTGCTTTTGTGTGGGTTATTGGTTGCAGATTGTTTAGGGCAATCAAAGGATA
>CAZKOQ010000412.1:0-2976 GCA_964554425.1 uncultured Pirellulales bacterium
ATCTTCCTACTGATTTCAAGAAGCTACCGTTTGAAAGAAACTGCCATGTGCAGTTCAATCAGCAGCATGCCCTGCAACTTGTGCAGTTCCATAAGATACCCCACATACTTCGCCACCTTCGCCTGTCTGCCAGCTGTTTTAATTTTTCTCGCCCGAACTGACGATTTCATTTTGTGCTTTGCAGCTTTTTCCATATTCTTATGGTCTCCATGTTGACATAATTCATATTTGCACCTAAAATGCCACTCTTCAATATAAGTTTGTAGAAATATTAACGCAATTGCGAATGTTGTCAAGATATATTACGCAATAATGTTAAAATATGCAAATATCTGACGAAAATGCGATAATTGAGCGGATTAAGGAGTTGCGAAACCGGTATTCGGGCAGCAGAGGTAAGAGCAAATTTGCCCGTGCATTAGGCATAAGTGCCTCTACCTACAATTATTACGAAAATAATAGGGTTCCCCCACCCCAGATTCTATTGCGGATATGTGAGGTTACAGGGTCAGAGATAGAATGGCTGTTGACAGGCGAGAGGAGCGAGAAAAAGCCGGTATCCGGCCCAAACGACAAACTGCTGCAAAAGCTGGATTACCTTTTCACTGAACATCCCGAACTAAATGAAGCGGTGCTGGCTTTTATCGAGCTACTATGCGAGAAAAGAGAAATTGAACGGCAAATTCACTCAAAAGTATCACCACTTAACACAAGACGACCTGGATGGATTCCGGTGCTTGGCCGAACGGCGGCGGGCATAATTCATTTCTGGAACCAGGAGATTTTGCCTGATTCGAAACAGGCAGTTACGGAGCTTGATGAATTAGTGAAAAAACACCTCGGCAAGGAGATTGTTAGCTCTGCCGATGGAACTATGTCGGTTGATTTGCAGGGGGGGGCATTGCTGCGAGGGCTTAAAGAAAACCAGGTCAATCTCATCCAGGTGTGCGGCCAGCAGCCCGGCGAGATAGTTGAGTTTGTTCAGTGCGAACAGGTCCATAAACTATTCCCGGACAGCTTCGCATTGCGGATAGATGGTGACAGTATGTCACCGAAGATAAACGACGGCGACATCGTGATATTAAGCCCATCGGTGCCTGCGGCTCAGGGACAATTGGCGGTGGCTCACATCGCAAGACAAATAGGCGTTACCTGCAAACTAATAAGAACAGCCGAGAATGATATCCACCTGATACCTGTAAATGAAAAATACGAGACAAAAATAGTAGCCAAGAAGGAACTGCTGTGGGCGCTGGCGGTTCTGTGCCACGTCAGCGTATAAAAGGTCATCAGGGGAGCAGGATAGCAGGAGGCAGGATAGAAGGAAATCGGGACATCAGGGGGTCTCAATACCGGATACTCGGAACTCGTTACTGGTGAGTGGTTAGTTGTGAGTGGTGAGTCGGCCAGACACACGGCGGATTAGTTTTGAGCGCACAAAAGAGGGGCGTAGATTTCAATAAAAGATGCTCCTATCCGGCTAAAATAAGCCAAATCCAATAAAAATCTGCAAAAAACGGATAAATAGCCCCAAAATTTTCTTGCTTTTTAGCGTCCTATAAGGTAGAGTGAATTTTGACCCTGCTGCTACGGCGGCAGTAATATACGGAGATAAGGAGGTTTCCCAAACGTAAGCAGGATGCGCAGAGACTAAAGTCTATCTGCGATTTCAGAGGGTGCGGAATATAACTTTTCGTTAACTGTAAAGAGGAGGATGTGATGAAAAGGCAAATCTTTGTTGGGGTGATTTTCGTATTGTTCCTTGCGGGCATCGTTTTTGGCGGGTTGAAAACGGAAATCTGGTATCAGACCAGCGAGCTTGGCGCCGGGCGATGGCAATACACCTACGATGTGACCAATATCAGCTTGACCGAGACAATCGAGGAGTTTACTATCTGGTTTGAGTTTGGGCTTTACGAGAACCTGGCGATTGAAACGCCCAACCCGCCGGCGAACAACTGGAACGAGATTGTATTACAGCCGGAGCCGGTGTTGAAAGATGATGGCGCTTATGATGCGAAGGCGCTGAACTTAGGTATCGGCATTGGCGAAACGGTCAAGGGTTTTGCCGTCAGCTTCGATTGGCTGGGTGATGGTGTTATGCCGGGTTCGCAGTTTTATGAGATAATCGACCCGGCGACATACGAGACGATTGATTCTGGCTGGACAATCCCGGAACCGGCAACATTTATTTTGTTTTGTTTGTCGGGAGCAGCTTTGTGCAGAAGACGGAAGCAGAGAACAGAGGACAGATGACGGAGGACGGACGAAAGACGAGAGACGAGCCACGAACGACGAGATACAAATCTTGGTGCCTTGGTGGCAAAAGACGTGAAAGAGGGATGAAAAAATGAGAACAATTAGAAATGTTAAAATCTGGCTGGCGATGTTGGTATTTCTATTCGGGACAGGGCTGCAAGCCCAGGCAGGGTCGATTATTGGCTGGGGAGACCAGGTAATCGGGGTTGACCTCAGCCGCGGCTTTATCGCCATCGCTGTTGGCTTTGGGCATTCGCTCGGGTTAAGGCAGGATGGCTCCATCGTCGCCTGGGGAGACAACTACTATGGCCAGTGCAATATCCCTTCGCCCAATAGCGATTTTATCGCCATCGCTGCTGGGGTGGGGTATTCGCTCGGATTAAAACAAGATGGCTCCATCATCGCCTGGGGGAACAACTACGAAGGCGAGTGCAATATCCCTTCGCCCAATAGCGATTTTATCGCCATTAGCGCTGGCTGGTATCATTCGCTCGGGTTAAAGCAGGATGGATCCATCGTCGCCTGGGGAGACAACATGGGTGGTCAGTGCAATATCCCTTCGCCCAATAGCGGTTTTATCGCCATCGATGCTGGCATATATCATTCGCTCGGGCTAAAGCAGGATGGCTCCATCGTCGCCTGGGGAAGCAACGACGACGGCCAGTGCAATATCCCTTCGCCCAATAGCGGCTTTATCGCCATTAGCGCTGGCGGGTA
>CAZKOQ010000413.1:0-2975 GCA_964554425.1 uncultured Pirellulales bacterium
GCGTCACCTGGCACAATAGCAAAGCTTATGGCGTCTCATATCCCGCCGACGACAATACGCCCTACTTGGAGCTGCACACAAGCACCGATGGCGTAAATTGGCAATCACATGTTGCCAAATTATTCGGACAAGGATATCCAAATGAGGTTACGCTGCGTTTCGATGAAGACCAAACCTGCTACGCCCTTGTCCGCCGTGACCAGATTGCCGGCCAGCCAAGCAGTGCCTTTCTCGGGGCAAGCAAGCCCGACTACACACAGTGGCAATGGCACGACCTCGGCCCCCAGTTCAATGGTTTTGGCGGGCCTAACCTGATTCAGATAAGCAATGACCACTGGATTGGTGCAGGCCGAATGCACGATGGCGGCGCGCATACGGCGATAACTTATATCGACATAAAAAATGGTATAATGAGCAATCTGTTGAATCTGCCAAGCGGCGGCGACACAAGCTACCCAGGCCTGGCCTGGTATGACGGCATACTTTATGTCAGCTACTACTCAAGCCACGAAGGCAAGACAAGCATTTATCTCGCTAAAGTAATTGTAATTCAGACGCCTGCTGAAATATCAGCAATTACCTCGCCTGATGCAAATAGCGTCTTCGGTGCACAGGTCAATCCAACCAAAGACCCCATTGGCGGCGGCAATGGCTACAACAGAATAACGACCCGCAGAGACTACGTGGTTAAAACTTATGACGAACTGGCAGCTTCTCTTAAAAAGGCCCTGCCTGGACAGATTGTATATATTGCTGACGATGTTGAACTCGACCTTACAGGCAAAGAGAAAGTTATCATTCCTCCAGGCGTAATTCTTGCAAGCGGCAGAGGACAGCAAAACTCACAGGGCGCACTTCTTTATACAAATGATCTGGCTGCATCACCAATGATTCTGGCAGATGGCAACGACGTCCACATCACCGGGCTTCGCCTGCGAGGCCCTGACCCGCAGCAACGCACCGAGCAAATGCAAGAGCTACACGCCCAGGGCCGCTATTACAGCATTCCCAACTCCGATGGAATAATCTGCGAACATGCTGGTCTCGAGGTCGATAACTGCGAGCTTTGGGCATGGAGTCACGCAGCCATATTTCTCAAATCCGGCACATCCAAAGCACACATCCACCACAACTACATCCACCACAACCAGCGAAGCGGCTTAGGTTATGGCGTGTGCCTCGACCAGGCCCAAGCCCTTATCGAGGCCAATCTATTTGACTGGTGCCGCCATCACATCGCTGGCACGGGCAGAGCCGGCACCAGCTACGAGGCCCGCTACAACCTTGTTCTCGAAAATGCCAACAGCCACAGCTTTGATATGCACGGCGGCGCAGACCGAGGCGATGGGACCGACATTGCAGGCGATTCAATCTTGATTCACCACAATACCTTCCGGGCGACATCTGTGCCGGCAATTGTAATCAGGGGACGACCCACTCATAGCGCCCAGATACACCACAACTGCTTTCTGCATCCCGACGCTCAAAAAGCAATCCTTCAAACTAACGCTGCCGGAAATATGAATATTTACGAAAATAAGTTTGGTCCGATGGAACTGTTAAAACACTAATGCAATTGTTTCAACCGTAGCGCACCGAAGCCGCAACCCCCGCTTCTGCTTTCGCAGAAAGCTGCGGGGGTGCAGTCTTGCAAGAGATGCGAAAAAGTTGTTAAAATGTGCTAACGTGCGTAGCGATAATAACACATACATCACAACCATTTTGTTGACGCTTGGGTTTGAAAGTGAAAGGAGATTCAAATGGATAGAAAATGGATTGGTCTGGTGGTGTTGACAGCTATGGTGGTATCGAGTGGGTGGGGTGCCGAAAAAGTCAGCGTTATTGCTCCGGGAGCGAAAGTGGGAAAACTTACCGGCGACTTTAAGTTCACAGAAGGTCCGGCATCTGATGCTGAAGGGAATGTTTTCTTTTCAGATATCCCGAATAACCGGATTCACAAATGGTCACTCGATGGTAAACTGTCAACATTCCGCGAAAACTCTGGTGGGGCAAACGGACTCTACCTCGATAAAAAAGGTAATGTCCTGGCCTGTGAAGGAAACGGACGCCAATTGGTATCTATCGACCCAAAAGGCAATGTCACCGTCCTCGCCGACAAATACCAGGACAAGCGATTCAACAGTCTCAACGACCTCTGGCTCGACCCGAAAGGCGGTATTTACTTTACTGACCCACGATATGGCCCCAGGAACGACTTAGAGCAAGATGGCGAACACGTCTATTACCTTTCGCCAGACCGCAAAAAGCTCATCCGTGTAATCAATGATATGGTCCGGCCTAATGGAATAATAGGAACTGCTGATGGCAAATTGCTTTACGTTGCAGACCATGGCGGAAACAAAACCTTCACATATACTATCAATAAGGATGGGACGCTATCGAATAAAAAACTTTTCGCTCCCGAGGGTTCTGATGGAATGACCATCGACAATAAGGGCAACATCTATTTGACAACAAAGGTCGTGGCGGTTTACAACTCAAAGGGACAAAAAATTGAAACCATCGAGATTCCGGAAGGCCCCGCAAACGTATGTTTCGGCGGTAAAGACAGCCGAACACTATTTATCACAGCCCGAACGTCGCTTTACTCACTTCGGATGAGAGTCAAAGGCATTTGTAGCGGTTAACAAAAACATCCCAACTCAGAATACTATCATAATTGACAACCGTGCCGGTGAGATGTTACAGTGTCAGCCGATTGGATAGAGTCAGGCCTATCCTATGTCAGAATGAAAGACTTTAAGGCGGAGATACGCCGATGGGCGGCCCTGGAGAAAGAAATAATATCCAGCCCGGTGAGGACAAAGCTATTCCCACCGCGAGTTTTGCTGGAGCGGCTGCAGGTCCCGGCGGCCAGTTTGGGCCATACAAGCTGCTCTCCATCCTCGGCGAAGGCGGCTACGGCATAGTCTATTTGGCGGAGCAGCAGAAACCGGTTAGACGGCGGGTCGCTT
>CAZKOQ010000414.1:0-2973 GCA_964554425.1 uncultured Pirellulales bacterium
CTGACCGTATCGTCAGTATCCACCAGCCGCTCGGCTGCATTGATTACGATGGGCCCGGCTATGCACTGGCCAGCAAAATGGCACAATACTGCATCCTGTCAGTAAAAAAGATAGGTGCAAAGCCCGGCTCGCTCGGCTCGTATGCCGGTGTTACTCTTGGAACACCCATAATCACATTTGAAATGTTGCAGACCGACTCATCACTGGGCACCGAAGGTCTGTGGCAAAGATATGGACGAGCACTACTTGCTGTAATCGTTTATCCTCAAAGAGTCGAATAAAAGCCCCCGCCGGTTATATGCTTTCTATGGGTTCGAGAGCCACATTCTTAACTTCCATTTCCTGCTTTGGCAGAGTAAAAAAGAAAGTGCTTCCACTTCCAACTCTGGATTGCACCCAGGCCTTACCACCATACATCTCAACAATTTTTTTCACCACTGCGAGCCCTATACCTATTCTTTCACATTCGTCACGGTTGCCTAATATTTGGAAGATTTTGAAAATCTTTTCAAAATACCTCCGTTCAATACCAGGCCCATTATCCGCAACACTAAATTTAAAAAAACCGTTCTCTTCTACACAGTCTATATTGACATGGCCTTCGGGTTTGTCCATATTCTTAACAGCATTATCCAGCAGATTTTGAAATACTTGTATCATAAGTGCTTCATCGCCTATTACGACGGGTAGCTCGTTTTCTACAGTTACTTTTATATTTTTCTCCGATACATCTAAGTGGGCGATTACTTCCCTTACAATGTCGTTGAGATAAACTTTTTTCTTTTTCACAGTAGCCCGTCCAAGTTTAGAATATACTACCAGCCCATCGAGAAAAGCGCTCATTCGCTCAACTCTTCCGACAAGTATGTCGAGATTCTTTTTCCCATCTTCATCCAACCTATCGCGGTAATCCACTGCCATCAGGCTAGATAAAATTCCGATTGCCCTCAAAGGCGACTTTAACTCATGAGCCGCTATTGAAGCAAACTCATTGAGCTGACGGTTTGCCTCAGTTAGCTGTTGAATAGTTGATTTCAAATCTTTATTTAAGGCTTCCAGACTGTTCTCGGCTTCCCTTCGATTCAAGATTTCCCGGTCACGGCTCATAATTGTCTCTTGTAATGTCTGGGTCATCTCATTAAAGGTTTTAGCCAAAGCTCCGATTTCATCATTGCCTTGAATAGAGACCCTATAATTCAAATCACCCTCAGCAATATGCTTACTGCCGACAGTTAATTTGACAATCGGAGCAGCCAATTTGTGACCAAACAACCAGCCCAATGTCATCACTAATGGGATGGTAGCACAAAAGACGCCCAGTGCAATCCATAGGAATCGGCGCTCGTGTGCCAGCACTTTTGAAGCGGCAATATCGATGCCTAATATTCCCTCCATCTGTCCATCGGACTTATAGAACGGTGCATAGCCAGAAAGCCAAGCGCCCCACTGGTCGGTATTAACTTCCTTATCCACCATAGTCCGGTCAAGCGTGGCAAGCTGCGCTAATATAGATGGTTCTCCGCTATCGTAGATATCACCCAGATGAGATATCTCATTGGGGTCGGTATCAGCATCAACAACAAAGAAGAGTTGTCCATTATCATTTCGACGCCACGTATAAACAAAGCGGATATCGGTTGCCTTATCGCGGATGTTTTGTAAGGTATGTTTAATACGCATATAGGTTGAGTTGCCTTCCTGTGCGGGGTCAACAAGGTTTGCATGTGCATCGCCATCTATATTCAAAACTGCGACATTCACAATATCATAGAGGCGTTGACGAATATCCTGGCGCAATTGGGTTTTAATGGTATGATAGAGAGCAAAGGTGAATAATGCTGAGGCAAATGTTGCCACGATTGAAAAACTAATGGCCAGTTTTGTTTGTAACCTCCAGTATCTGCGCACTCTTCTATCGCTATTTGTTTTGCCCTTACTTATTCGCATTTCTCTTATCCTCATTCTTTTTCAGTATCCATTGCTATTCACCTGTATCCTCATTCCTAAAGCAGAAAAATATTCATCCGTTGAAACCTGTTCGTATGTAGAGAAAAGAAATTATTTTCTCCGGAAGATTAGGGTTACCCACTAATAGTCTGTAACTCGTTAAATGATGGGTGTCATTTTGAGCGAAACGAAGTGGAGCGAAAAATCCGGCTTATGAGAGTAGAATCGCATTTACTGGCCAGATGCTTCAGTTCGTTCAGCATGACAATCCTGCAAATAACATGTTACAGACTACTAACTTTGCTATCGTACGCCCCCATTTCACAATAAGAAACTATCTCAAAACACAGTTTGTCATTCTGAGCACAGCGAAGAATCTCTTTTTTTGATAGGCCAGACCCTTCGCTTCACTCAGGGTGACAGTTTTGAGATAGTTACTAACAGCCCCAGTTTTTTATGCCCCCCAGACAACAATCTATATAGATTTTTCGGCGATATTTTGGAGGGGCTTCAGTTATTGTTTTTCCTATAACGCTTTTTTGTAAGCGGCTTTTACGCAAATTAAACAAGACATTATCGGCAAGATGTATTTTGGCAGAAATTAAAGTAACTCAATTTATTTAACTTAAAAGCTGTATAAACCGATAAAGTTACAAAGAAAAACCAAAAGGTAAGCCCGCCAAAACGTTCCGGCGGGTAACTTTTCAGAAACTGGGGGACTTTTTTCAATACCCAAATTCTTGCGTCTTAAAGTTGTTCAAGGCAAGGCCATCGTATCTTTTGGTCTCAGGCCGTAGGATTGAATTTAGCGCGGTCACAGGATTCTATAGGAAATGAAGAAAAAAGAAGTTTTTTTAGCTACTATTCTCGTGTTCACCATAATAGAGTGCACGGGAGCTAATGACGGCAAGTCAGGCGTTACTATTGAGGAGAATAAGTTAGCCGTTACTTTTGATGCAACATACGTGAGCAGATATATATGGCGTGGTTTCGATTCTTACCCGAATAATCACAGTGCAATTCAAC
>CAZKOQ010000415.1:0-2958 GCA_964554425.1 uncultured Pirellulales bacterium
CTCTGGCGGCAAATGCGACTTACAATCTTGCCCCGACCGTTCCTCAGCGTACCGCGACTGTAACGATACTGGACAACGACTAGACCTGATCGGCCAGGAATTTGATAGCTATAAAGAGGCAAAAAGTTGGTGGGACTCCAACAGGGACAATTACGACGAGTAATTAGAGATGAAAGAACAGTCTGGTTGAAACTCTATAGGCGTCGGACGAAGACCGAGCCCGGCTGCGCCAGGAATCAGTTGCGACCTGTCGTTGCCGCTGCTCGCGGCCGCAGAATTGCGGTGGCTCACCGTGGATAGTAAGAACCAGATGGCTGCAGGGCTTGTGGGGGGTGCTTCAAATCGTCTGGGGGTTGTGATATAATCAGGGTATCAGGACACAAGGACACAAGAGC
Organism: uncultured Pirellulales bacterium; assembly: GCA_964554425.1. Classification (GTDB taxonomy): domain Bacteria; phylum Planctomycetota; class Phycisphaerae; order Sedimentisphaerales; family Anaerobacaceae; genus CAYWXK01. The sequence continues at coordinate 396 of CAZKOQ010000415.1, forward strand.
ATAGGACAAGTGCAACTGTCCCAAAGATTGTGGGAAAATTTTTGGGTCAATCTTTGGCAGGTTTTTCTCTAACTCTTGACCTGTCAGACCACCCTCCACAAATCACATACGCCATTATCGCCCCGTAAGAACTCAGATAAGTAACAATGGCCCAACACCTTATTTATGTCCTTTGCCCCTCTCATTGTCTTGGCCCGTATCTTATAATCCAGCCCAATTAGACGCTCAGTAGCATTGTTAGTGCGTTCACCCTCATCGCTACTGACAATTTCCCAGCTCCTCTCGATATGCTGTAATAGCCGATTGGCCAAAAATTTAGTGCCCTTATGGCAGTTAATGTAACGGCGAACCAGCCGTTCTACCTTCTCCGGTAGCGTAGCTTGCCTTGGCTCCTGATGCAGTAGCTCCAACAACTCCATCATATTCTCCGACTCAAATTGCAGACCCTCCCTATTAGCCCGCATTTCTCACAAGCTCTCAGTTTGAGGGAATTGGCCAGGGTGACTGGTGGCTGAAGCGACACTGGGATTGCCCCTGTGAGATTCTTGGTGATTTGACAAGGCCGCAGTCGTAATGGTACTGGCCATGCCCAACGGCAAAAACTCCCTGTCGGCGCGGCCTATTGAGAAAATCAGGCCTTGGCTGTATCCTCTGGGCGCAGACCGGGTCCGCTCTGGTAGACCCTTGTGCCGAAAGAACCCATTGGCTGACAGCAGCAGTGCCCTCAACAACGTAACGGTATCGGACACAGACGGACAAGATTGGCATAAACCTGCCTGAAAAGTTGCTGATGCTGATACGGATAGCCCTCAGAAAGCGAACCCCAAATCTTGCGAACCGTCAGGCGAATCTGAGCACCAATCTTCAACAGCTTAAACCGTATGGTGCCACACTGCGCTTTGGCCAGTTTGGTGTCCTTCAAACCCAGACGCCGCAACGGCAGTAAGAATTTCCCGTTCCATAGGATCATATACGATAGCCGTCGCCACATTTCATAGTCTGGCCTTAAAGTCTAACGTGGTGAGTGGTGATTAGTGAGTGGTAACTTGAATAACTAACGAATTAACTAAAAACCAATTAACCGGAATCTTAATCGCGGGAGTTTTTTCTCCCGACTGTGCTGTTGAAGTAGGCCTTATATGCCTGATAAGCCGCTTGTTGACCCGGCATTTCTTGGCCGGGTAATGGGTTGGGTGTCATGAAAGGATAGTAGCCCCAATTAACGATATTCTCAGCATAAGATGCTGCAAAATGCAGTTTCTGTTCCAGCCAAGCAATGGGTGTGAAACGCCAATAGTCCCAGGCCTTTTGATGTTTCGCTATGTTTGTGAAATACTCGCCCCAGTCGTTAACATCCTCTTCACCAGTCTCGACATTTACCCAGAATCGAGTTCCTGCCCGGCGACAGGCCCTTGCGAAAGCAGCAAAGAATGGTTTGCGTTGGTCGAGGGTATAGAAACGTAGATGTTCTCCAGAATCTTGTAACATGAGGATGTCTATTTCCGTTTCTGCCAGTGTCGTACTCCACCATTGTTCGTACGCCTGGGGTTCGAGATATTTGAAACCCCGTCGCCCTTCCTCGTCGAGTAGAAAGAAGGGAGATATGGCGACTACGGCATTGGGAGCGACCCGATGACATTCTGCCACGATACCCTTCCACACCTGTCGCCAAAATTTCGATTCATCCTGCTCCGATGGACAGATAGGATTGATTTCGTAGTTGAGATACCAGCCATAGAAGGAGGGATGGCTGCCATACCGTTCAAAGAATTTCTGGATATGTGTTTTGCTCAGGTTAATCATCTGTTCTGGCAAGGTTTTGCCATACCACCCGGCTTTGGGCAAATCGACAAGGACGTGCATATTGTTTTCATCAGCAGTCTGGAAGATGATTTCAAGCACATCGCGGGCGTTCCCCTGTGCCTCAGCCGTAAATGCCTCTTCCATCAGAGCAGGTGTGTTCAATAACCATAAAAGGTCAAAACCAATGTCTATTTGGTATTGTATTTCTCTGGCAAAATCCTCCTTCTGCCAAATGGTTCTTATCTTATCGTGGGCAATATACCACAAGGTGCCACGAATTAGTGGCGCAGTCGTTAATCCATTTCCTGTCCCTGTTTCTTTTTGGCATCCTATGCTAACAATAGCGTAAAGTGATGACACAATCAAAAGAGCCAATAGGTCTGCAACAGGCGTCCTATGCAGTTTCATCTCTGTATTTCCAGGCGAACAATTGCAGTCGGTTGAAAAGATAGCGCTACTATAACATTATTCACAGAGAAAAGGTATGGTCTCTTATCGATACATATTAACCATGGCTGCTCTATCCGAGCGATAGGTTGGGAATAGTCTCTGGCCAGAAGGTGATTATCACCTAAAGAGCTTTGGTTGGATATGGGATGCTAAATGTTTGTTAATGCTACTTTCACGCGAATTTCGATGGAACTTGAAAAAGGTGACGTCTAAACTATTTGGTGACATGTCTTCTCCCGCTCAACCGCAATGCTAATGTAATATAGGTTGATACTGCGGTTGTTAGCTACCGCAGTCATAAGATGGCATC
>CAZKOQ010000416.1:0-2949 GCA_964554425.1 uncultured Pirellulales bacterium
ATTCAAACGTCACGTCAAAACCAGGATTGCGGCCAGCGGCATTGAGATGAGAATGTATTTTCTCCACAAGTAACGGCTTTGCCCTCTTGAGCTTCCAAGAGTCAAAGAAATTGTCGCGGTCCACCAAAACCAAAAACAATCTGTTTGAAGCGTCGAACCTCCGGACACCCTGATTTTCATAGAGCCATCTTATGAGCATCACAGGATCGTTGACCGCCGAATCAAGATACTCAATTCTCTTGTTCCTTAATTCTCCGACCAGACGCTTGGCATTTTCCGAGGGGTGGTCACCTACCTTTGCCCAAAGGTCCTCTCTCAACCGCGCTTCGGGCAACGATTCGTCGAAGTGTATCGAATGCTCTCTACAAAACCTCTTCAGCAATATAATTTCCGGTCGCAAGCCGTCTGCTCGGCGCTGCTCGTGAATAAACCCTTCAGGCATATAGGTAACTTTCAGGTCAAATGGAACGTCTTTGAAAAAGAAATCGATTTTCCTTATCAGGCCTACGGCTGGCAATATCTGAGCGTGGTCCCGGAAAATGTCTTCGATTATTCGCGATGTCCAGTGATTATACCAAGAGCAAAGAACATAACCTCGCATGCTGTTATGAAGCTCATTTTCGACGCAGTCGCAAAGCTGATCGTATGACCTTATTTTCTTCACATAGTTATCAACTATTGTTTTCTCCAAACTATTCTGGTGAAGCCCTCCCCAGTTGAAGACGTTCACCTTGTAAAGTTCACTTACCAGCTCATCTTCGCCTTGAATTCGGTTGGCTCTTTCTTCGGAATATATGGTCCTGATGGTTCGCTCAATCTGCTCAATAGTAATCTCGGAATTGTAAAGAAAACGGAACAAGTTATCGTCTGTCAACGAGGAATGCGGGAGTGAACAATCACTCGCCAACCTCTCCATATACCCTGTTCTGGACAGCGAACGGAGTTTTAAGAATCGGAGACCACCAAGATCTTGGGAGAGTTCTCGTATCTTGTCATCTTGGAATTTTCTTTTCGCTTGCTCGAACGTGTATGCCATATTCACTAAACCCGTCTCGGCAGGGACAATGACCACCCATCTAACTCAGACAGTTTTTCCCAACGATTCGGACCTGTGTAGTCCGGGGTGCACTTCTCGTAAATTAGAACATAATCATATTTCATGGCCCCGCTTCTGGTGTCTTGAATCACCGATCTTGCCGAGTATGTCATCGGAAAGCATCCTCTGAATTTGATACGATCGGACTTCATTTGAAGCCCCCTGAGGTATTCCCAACTTTCTGAATCAGAGGCATTAAATATAATTGCCATAACCCCGCCATCCTTCAAAACCTTAATAGCATCGGTGAAGAATTCCTCCATTTCCTTTGTATAACTATCCTTTCCCTTTCTTCTCTCTTGTGCATTGGACACGACTATTTCATCCTCAAATGGTGCCTCTTCACCCAAAATCGCGTTCCATAACTCACTCAGTTCCAAGTAGGGCATTCGGTCACTGTGCGGTGGGTCCGTTAGAATCAACGATATGGAGTCCGATGGCAGTGTAGTCAAAATGCGTCTGGCATCTCCTTTTACGAGTGCCACATTGACCTTTGACTGAATCACATCATCACAATCGGAAGAGAATTCCACCGTAGTTCCGTGTTCGAGGGTGCTGAGTGCTTTCATCAATCTCTTCGCTCTGTTTTCAAAGCAGTTCCACACATTTATCTCGAAGTGAAACTTCGGCCGCCAGTACCCGATAACCCAACTGCCTACGGATGTACCCTCCTGTATCTTACCTGTTGTCTTGCCTCTGTTTCTTACAACAAAGACCATTTTCGACATCTGCCCAGAAGCTGCTGTCACTGTCAAGAGCAATGTCTCTCTCACATTCCCTTTTTGATTTTTGATATATTCCAATAAAAGGTCTATGTTCCTCAGCGCACGGCCCGTAAAAAGGTCAAGAACGGTCATCTGGGGTGAGGCGTTGATCCTGGAGTTTGTGAAGAATCTCATATCCCGGATGTGTTGCGGTTTATAGTTCGCGTATTTCCTTACCAATTCAACGTCGTGAGCAGTAGGTTTGATCTCACGTCTCCTCTTGCCTTCTATGTACCACATAGACTCAAGCTTATCACCGTCCCACACAAAGTGACTCCCAATTTCCCCAGCGTCGTGGATATAACTGGTATCAATGGCCGGCTTGACAATCGTTTTCATTTGCGAGAAAGCTTCAAAGAAATCCGCCACATTAGGAGGGCTGACGACAAATCTGGACAGCTCTATCGCAATTGGATTGACATCAATTCCGATGAACCTCCGGTTTCGATCGGACGATTCTCTCGCAACCAAACCGGACCCGACAAATGGATCTAATATGATTTCCTGCTCAAGAGTTAGTGTCTCAATCAAGTATGAGAGGCACTCGACAGGCTTCTTACCCCAATACTTGTGAAATGCTGCAAGCCCACGATATCCTTGAGGCGCACTTACACATTCCTTCCTTGTAGGTTGCTTTCGGACCTCGAATAATAATCCCTGTTCCATCGTTGCTCTGCCTTGTGAGAACCATCCAAAGCGTAGCTATCCCTAGCTTCGCAGGTTGAGCTACCTAATACATTATAGTCCAAATATAGACGAAATCAACTATTATGACAGAAGTTTTTATACGAATGAATAGTAGTCACAACATGTTTATCCGCGTCTAATTTTGCCTTCTTGTCTGTCGTTCATCGTTCGATGTTGAGCGAAGCAAAACCCGCCATAGGCCAACACTAAAAAACGATACCGCAATCTTGCCTTTTATATTTTAACTTTTTTACTTTCTCCCAATTTTCTCCCCAAAATTCGACAAACAAAAGCAAAAAATATTTTGCAGTGTGGCTTTGCCTCGCTCAGGACAGGTCTGTGTCACTTGTCCGCCGAAGGCGGAATCCGCATCTGAGAAATTTGTGTCTATTCGCGTGAATT
>CAZKOQ010000417.1:0-2924 GCA_964554425.1 uncultured Pirellulales bacterium
AGAGGTCGATTATTGTGGCGGAGGGGAGATTTGTGTTGATTATTTCTGCGGCGAGGTTGAGCCAGGATTTACAGCCATCGAGGACGACGCTGTCACTGCTGGCGACGGTCAGGTCGGTTTTGGTCAAAACGGCATCAGGACTAAAAAGCAATTCAATCTCCCAGTTCCAATCATTCCGGCGGGCAAGGTCGCCAATGAGCGTTTTTAATCGGCCACTGTTGGAGACGGGACTGTCGAGGAGCCAGCGGGATTTGGAGATGGCGGCGTCTTTTAGAAAATTGCCGATGAGTTCCACTGCGGGTATTGTCTCAGTAACTTTGCGGTAAGTGCCGTGGATGCTTGCGATGTCGCGGCAGCAGCCGTCGCGGCCTTTGAAGATTAGGCCGCCACTCATTGCGGCTTCGATGGTTATGAGGACATTGTAGCCATCAAGGGCAATTGGCTGGCCGGCAATGTCTGTGATTTTAAGCTCACGCTGCCTTCGCAATGCAAGCTGCTGGTCGGAGCAGGCGTTACGCATAACAGCCATGCGTTGTCTTTCGGTAAGTGAGAACCTATCGCCGACCAATTTGAGTGCGCTTTTGTCGGCGTAACCTTTTGTGAGTAAAAGCGAAAAATCGGCGACAGCGGCCCTGAGGTTGGGGATTTGGCCGGGGGCGAATAATTTTTCGTCATCGGGATGTGGGCCTCTATGGATTCGTTTGTCGGGCATATTTAATTGACTATTTGTTATTGACTATTTACTATTGCCTAAAATGTCTGGTTGAACAGCTAATTGCCAATAACCAATTATCAATAGCCAATTGTAAATAGTCAATCACTAATGGCCAGTCATAATTTAGCACATATCAAGATAGGAGATTTGGAAATCATCGGATATTCGGTTGCGGGCGAAGAGACGGTGGTGGCGATGCCGCAATTGGATGTGTGCTTTGACATCGGCAAGGCGCCGGACCAGGTGATTTCAATAAATAATGTGCTGCTGACACACGGACATATGGACCACGCGGCGGGAATTGCGTATTATCTTTCGCAGCGGAATTTCTGCGGGCAGTCAGCGGGGACGATAGTGACGCCGCGAAATCTTTTGGGGCCGATTCGGGAGATAATCGATGCGTGGGGTCGGTTAGACGGCAACAAGATACCGGCGAACCTTGTTGGGGTGCGGCCCGGGGACGAATTCCAGATAAAACCAAATCTGTTTGCACGCGTGTTTCCTACGAAGCACAGTCCCGGTTCGGTGGGTTATAGCGTGATTGAGAGGCGAAAGAAACTGAGGTCAGAATACACGGGACTTAGCGGCCCGCAAATTGTCGAGCTAAAAAAGCAGAGAGTTGAGATTGATTATCCGGTTGAGCTGCCGATTGTTACATATCTCGGTGACACGCAGTATGTGGACTTTTCGCAGCTGGAATATATTGCCAAGAGCAGGATTTTGATTGCTGAGTGCACGTTCTATCAGGAGGAACATGCGAACCGGGCTGAGGCGGGCAAGCATATACATATTGATGAGTTTTCAGGTCTTTTGAGCAAGCTGGATAATGAACATATTGTTATCACGCACGCGACGCTGCGGACGCCGATGCGGGAGATTCACAAGATATTGAAAGAAGCCCTGCCTGCAGAAAAATATGAAAGAGTTATTTTTCTAATGGACAATAGGTTGAGATAGGGGGTGTATTCAGCCAGAAACGGATTGTTAGCCACGAAGGCACGAGGGCATAAGGAGAAAGTGAGAAGGCATAAAGTAACGGGGGAGACGATAGGGCAGCCGAGCTCCCCCCGGAAGAATAAGCTCGGCGCGAGGCCCCCCCGAAGGGCTGTGCTAATCTCGGCTTTTATAGAAATATCGGTTGTTCTTTGTGGTTTTACGAGATTTTTTTTCGGACTGTGACAACTGTATGTCACAGGGGGGAATAAATAACGAACATCGAACAATGAATTATGAATGACGAAGAAGAACAATCAGTTACAAAGTGACAGAGGGGACAAAAGAACACAAGAGTCCGACAGAACGGCGTGGCGGAGCGAACCACGATATACAAAGAGTGACAAATGAAGAATAGAACAAGGATATATACGGTAGGGCAGGTGAATCTGTTAGTGAAGGTGGCGCTGGAGGAGAAGCTACCTTCTCGGCTGATAGTGCGTGGTGAAATCAGCGACTGGAAACTTCATAAAGAAAGCGGACACTGCTATTTTTCATTGAAGGACGAAGATGGCGTATTGCCGTGTGTTATGTGGGCAAGCAGCTTTAAGAGTGTTAAGTTTTCGCCTGAAGATGGAATGGCGGTCCTTGCAACAGGACATATTGATGTTTATATGGCTGGAGGCAAGTATCAGCTTTATGTTGAGAAGTTAGAGCCGGAGGGTGTTGGGGCACTGCAGTTGGCCTTTGAGCATACGGTTAAGAAGCTGGCGGCGGAGGGACTTTTTGATGAGGCGCATAAAAAGCCGCTGCCAGCATATCCAATGCGAATCGGGATACTGACCAGCGAATCGGGGGCGGCGATAGAGGATATTAAAGATAGCATCTGGAACCGCTGGCCTTGTGCGAGGTTGTTTCTGTATCCTGTGCCGGTGCAAGGCGAAGGTGCGGCGGAGAAAATTGCGGCGGCGCTGCGAGAAGTTAATAGACGCAATGCGGAATTGAAGCTCGATGTTTTGATTGTGGGCAGAGGCGGCGGGTCGCCGGAGGATTTATGGGCGTTCAATGAAGAAGTTCTGGCGAGGGCGATTTATGATTCTGATATACCTGTGATAAGCGCGGTTGGGCACGAGATTGATACTACAATTGCGGATTTGGTTGCGGATGCGCGGGCATCGACTCCGACAAAGGCGGGCGTTGTGGCGGCGCCGGATATGCAGGAGGTTTTAGAACGGTTGGCAGCGATTGAAAGCCGGCTGGCAGGTGAAATCACAGC
>CAZKOQ010000418.1:0-2921 GCA_964554425.1 uncultured Pirellulales bacterium
GCGGCAGGACGCTGCGGTCGCTTCTGCCGTTGTTTGGCGGATATTTGTTTTTTACGGGTGAAGAGCAAGCACGGCTTGAGGCACTGCGGACAAACCGGGTGGCTAATACAATTGAGGTAAAAAACCAGCAGAAATTAGTTGGTGAGCTGGTGCAGATTGAGCAAGCCTTAAGAGTCGGGGCTCCGCTTGTGCCGCACAAGTATCTTAAAGTCGGGCAGCACTGCCGGGTTATCGGCGGGCCTTTGATGGATTTGCAGGGTCTGATTGTGAAGGCGAAAAACGCCATGCGGCTGGTTTTGCAGGTGGATATGCTTGGCCAGGCGGCGAGCATGGAGATAGATATGGATATGATTGAAATTGTCGAGTGAACGGCTGTTGTTCGCAGTTCATTGTTCGTAGCTCATCCAGGAGATAGTTAAATGAAGATTTGTGTGGTCGGAGTCGGTTATGTCGGGCTGGTAACGGCAGCATGCCTGGCGGAGGCGGGCAACAGTGTTGTGTGCGTTGACAGCGACAGAGAGAAGATTGCGGGGTTAAAAAATGGGATGGTGCCGATTTATGAGCCGGGTCTGACCGAGATGGTCAAACATAATGAGAAGCTCGGACGATTACATTTTACAACCGACTTAAAATATGGCGTGGACAACTCGCTTATCATTTTTCTTGCAGTAGGGACACCATCGGCTGAGGACGGCTCAGCGGACATATCGGCGATACTTTTAGTGGCTGCGGGTATTGCTGAGAATCTTAAAGACTACCGAATCATTGCCACAAAAAGCACCGTGCCGGTGGGGACGCACAAGAAGGTGATAAATGCCATAAGTTCAAAAACGAAAACACCGTTTGATTATGTCAGCAATCCGGAATTTTTGAAAGAAGGCGCTGCGGTAGAAGATTTTATGAGTCCGGACAGGATAATCATCGGGACAATAAGTCCGACCGTGCGGAAGACAATGAAGCAGTTGTATAGTCCATTTATGCGTAAGAACAGCAGGATTATGTTTATGGACCCGGCATCCGCTGAAATAACCAAATATGCAGCGAATATGATGCTGGCAACGAGAATATCGGCTATGAATGAAATCTCAATTTTGTGTGAGAAGCTGGGGGCAGATGTGGAACTTGTCCGACAAGGCATCGGGAGCGACACACGGATTGGGTCTGCATTTTTGTTTCCGGGCGTAGGATTTGGGGGCAGTTGCCTACCCAAAGACATACGGGCAATAATTCATACCGGCTCAGCGAATGGCGCTGAAATGACAATAGCCAAGGCAGTTTATCGGGTAAATCTGGATGCGCAGGAGCGATTTGCAAAACGCATTAAGGATTATTTTAGCGGCAGAGAAAACAAGACGATACTGGCGGTATGGGGACTTGCATTTAAGGCGAAGACCGATGACGTGAGGGAATCACCGGCAATTTACTGCATAAAGAAATTCCTTGACTGGAAAATGAAAATAAGGGGCTACGACCCCGAAGCAGGGACGGCGGCAGCGGAGGCCTTAGGAGGCAAAATCGAAATCTTACAAAACGGATATGATACCCTCGACAACGCCGATGCCCTCGTAATCTTCACGGATTGGCAGGAGTTTAGAAACCCGGACTTTGAGATGATTGCGTCGAAACTAAAAAGCCAGGTTATTTTCGACGGGCGGAATCTATATGACCCCGATATGGTTAGAAACGCCGGAATCGAATATCACAGTATCGGGCGGGCTGATGCTGTGCCATAAATGTTGAGAACAACAGGCAAAAGGAAAGGATTAAATATGGCGGTTATTATTCAAAGCATAGGTATATTCTTCGTCTTTATAGGGATGCTGTACTTGATTAGGCCGGATGTATCAAAACAAATAGTGGAATTTTTCAAGAAGGGCAAGCGGTTATACTTCGTTGGCCTGATAAGATTTGTATTGGCAGTTGTGTTTTTACTCGGGGCACGCGAGTGTAAGATTAAATGGGTAATAGCAGTCTTTGGAATTATTTTCCTGATATCGGGACTGTTGACATTTATGTTAGGGCCCAAAAGGCTTAGTCCCATCCTCGATTGGTACCACAGGCAATCGAGCATACTTATTCGAGTTATCGCTGTAATCATTTTAGCTGTCGCGGTAGTTGTCATTTGGTCGGTATAAAAACAAGGTTATCTTGCGAGAGGTTCAAAATCATAGGCGAAGTTATATGAAAGCATTTGTAACCGGCGCTGCCGGTTTCATCGGCTCACATCTAAGTGAGCGTCTTCTCAGGAACGGCTGGGAGGTGGCTGGGGTCGATAACTTTGATGACTTCTACGACCCTCAAATAAAGCGGCAGAATATTGCTGACTGCCTCAAGGACAAGAATTTCCAGCTTATCGAAGCGGATATTCGTGATGGGGACGCTATGGATGAGGCGGTGCGCGGAGGTGTGGATTTATCCGCCCGGAATAAGGTGGACATAATAGTGCACCTGGCAGCTAAGGCGGGCGTTCGGCCATCAATTGCTCAGCCGATGCTCTATGCCGACGTCAATATAAACGGGACAATGGTGTTACTTGAGGCAGCCAAAAAACATAAAGTCGGCAAGTTCATCTTTGGCTCAAGCTCGAGCATCTATGGCAACAACAAGAAGGTTCCGTTCTCCGAAAATGATAACGTTGATTTTCCTATCTCGCCCTATGCCGCGACGAAAAAGGCAGGTGAGCTTATTTGCCATACGTATCATCACCTCTACGGGATTTGCGTAACGTGTCTTAGGTTTTTTACCGTTTATGGCCCTCGCCAAAGACCGGACTTGGCTATCCATAAATTCGCCAAACTCATCGAGCAGGGAAAACCCATACCCATCTATGGCAACGGCACTATGATGCGCGACTTCACGTATGTTGATGACATAATTGACGGCACCGTTGCAGCAATGAAAAAACTAACCGCCGAGAACGC
>CAZKOQ010000419.1:0-2920 GCA_964554425.1 uncultured Pirellulales bacterium
ACAATATCGAATGACCAAAATTAAAATGACCAAAACAGTTCAAAACAGTTGGTTTTGAGGATTTGAACATTTGAATTTGTTTCGGATTTAGAATTTAGTTATTCGATATTAACAATCAGTGTCTTAATGCCTTATCCCTCGACTGCGCTTGGGACTTTCGCTGCGATACGTTAGGACAAATGTGCAGGTAAGAGGTTTTTTTGCTTGATTTGCCCGGCGAATCGCCATAGAATATAAGTAAAGTAGAATAAGGTATGGATATTTTTATTCGAATAAAGCGTCTGGTAATTTCAAGACGAGTCCTTTTCACAGAGAAGGCGGAGATGGAAATGATAAGAGATTCGCTGACGCCAGAGCTTGTGTACGAGGCCATACTTAATGCTCCGGCAATCTTCAAGGTCCTGCGTTCGCGTAATCCGAAGACCGGGAAAACTGAAAAGTTGTATGTAATCAAGGGGCTAACCTTTGATGGGTTCGACATCTACACCAAAGGTAAGATTCTCAAGAAAGAAGGAGTTGACGTCTTCTATGTCCTCATCTCATCGAAAAGGAGCACCGACATCTGAACTTCTGCCTTGTCCGGAGTGTGGAAAGGTTCAGATGACTCATACGGTAGAGACCTGCCGACTGGCAGACGGGTTAACGGTCAAGCGGCTTCGCCACTATAAGTGCCGGTCTTGTGGCTCGCGTTTCTTCGATAACGATGCAATGCATAGTATCCAGTCCGCACGTGCATCACGGGCCGCATCGGCATCAGACCGCTGACTTGTTTATGAAAATGCCGGTTCCCTCACCCATCACCCTTCGTTTTTCGTTGCTCATCTTACCATTACCTGTCCGGAGTCGGGGACGAGGGTTTGGCCTGTAACTGTTCTGGCCCTGTCGGAGCATAAGAATACGACAGCATCCGCAACATCCTGCCCTTTTATCTCTCGCTTAAGGGCTGTTTTATCCATATAGAATGGAATAACCTCCTCGGGTTTTATGCCATATTTTTTGGCGCAGGTCTTTATATATTGTGGATTCCAGATTTTCGAGCCCTCAAACACATTGCCTGGTGCGACGGCGTTGACCCTTATCCCATATTCGCCCAGCTCCAGCGCCCAGCCGCGTGCTATGTGGATTTCGCCCGCCTTTGTCGCGTTGTAGGCGGAATTGTTCTTGCTGGCATCCAGGCCTGATTTGGAGCTGAGGTTAATGATATTGCCCCCTATTCCCTGCTGAATCATAATCCTCGCCGCTTCTTTAGTCATCAGAAAGTATCCCGTCAGATTCACTTCCAGAGCAAAACGCCATTTATCCACAGGCATATCTACAAGAGGATACGCCGGTGCCACGCCAGCCGCATTGACTAAGATATCCAGCCCTCCCCAGTTTTCGAGCACCGCCTCGAATGTTTTCTTGACCTCGGTTTCGTTAGTAACATCGCACTGCACTACCATCGCTTGTAGATTTCGGATTTCGGATTTCGGATTTCGGATTTTTTCCGCAGTTTCCTCTGCGGCTTTTTTATCAATGTCAGCAAGGGCGACCAGTGCCCCTGCTTTTGCAAGACCGATGGCGATGCTTCTGCCTAAGCCGCTCCCTGCGCCCGTAACGACTGCGATGCGATTTTCCAGTTCGCCTATAACCTTGGCGCTTGCTAATTGTTTGCGGAACGCCTCCGATTCCCAGTTATTGATGAACTCCTGCTGGCGCTTTGTCAGGGCAAGTATGCCTCCAAATTTGGTCGCATTCATACGAATCATAAGTGAGCCGGTTGTAATCTCGGCGATAACCGGAGTCGTTTTTTTGTCCGCCGCCACAAAAAGCCCCAGCCCCTTGACGATAAACGCCGCCGATGGCTTTTGCCCTTTATCGACCAGCGCCTTCAGCCGTCTTGCGATTATGCCGGTGTCGCACTTATCGATACACATCGCCGAGCCGTTGGCATAAACCAGCTCATCTGGGTTTAGCGCAGGTGTCGCCAATAGCTTTACTGCATCTTTGCGTGTCATAAATGCGGCAACCGCTTCGGAAGGTGGAAAGTAAGTTACAGGCAAATACTTTCCGGTCGCATCAAAAATGCCTTTGCGGATTATTAATTTGGTGGCGTTAATTTTCTGCCTTTGCGGAATAGAAAATTTGAAATTTGAAATTTGAAATTTGAAATTTTTCAATTTGCTGCCGCACAACTTTATTACTTTATTCGCAAGTCTCAGTGTAAATTCGGCTGTATTTGCCGTAACAAAAAGTCCGTGTTTTTCCAAAAAAAGTATCGCCGGTCTTTTGCCGAATTGCTTTTGATAATCGCCGGCGAGCTTCGCGATTTTCTTTGCGAGCATAAAGCCGGGGTCTGTGTATGGCACCCAGAGAGGAGGCAGGTAATTTTCAATTTTCAATTTTCGATTTTCGCTTTTTTTGAAAAGCTTTTCAATCTCCACTCTACCGTTCCTCGCATTTACGTATGCGGCAACCACAATGGGGTGCAGATGAATCACACACTTATCGAGGAATGCGTGTAAATGAGCTTCCACCGATGGTCGGGCGCCGCTGGTGACATCATCCTCACAGGCCAGGAGCAGCCGATTTACCACCTCCGGTTCTCGCGTCCTTGCATCCAAATGCGCCAGAGACTTGTCCCCTATGATAGACAACACCTGGTTCAGACGCAGCCGGCGCCAGCCCTGCTTTTCGTTCATATCCTTTAGTGCCGTTCCGCTGGCCTTGATGAACATATATTTGCCGTCTGCTGTTTTGACCGAAGTATTGCCGCCGCCGCCCTGGACAAGAGCAGGGTCTTTTCCTGTAACCTTCGATATTCTTATTAAATCCGTTAAAGCTTTGTCCATTCCTGCTTACCCCTTTTTTGGCTTATAACTACGTTGCCCTTTCTCTTTTGATTGCCCATGCTGTTGCGCTGACAAAGTGAATCAATGTA
>CAZKOQ010000420.1:0-2909 GCA_964554425.1 uncultured Pirellulales bacterium
TTAATATACTTTTTCGCCCGAAAACGGTCGGTCGAAACAAATTCGCAGAACCGGTCTTTGGCAGCAGATTTTGTCCACTGCCTCTTTTAACCAAAGTTTAACACCATTGACAACTTAATGCAAGAGCTAAGTCCGAAAAAAGCTTGATTTGGCAGGTAGGTTCGGGATATGATAAAGAAGCAAATGTATGATGGCAAATTACTACATTATAATAATAACAGTTTTCAAACCATCCTGTCATTTTCAATTCTAACACCACCCCCTCCCCCTGTCAAGTGGAATTTCGACAAAATCTTCAAACAGCTTGAAATTTTTTTTAGATATCTTAATATCCTTATTTTTAGGCCGGAATCGCAGATATGGCTGATACAAAAAACTTTGAAGAAACAAAATTTTTAATGAAAAAACACAACCAGAGCCACCTTTTGAGCTTCTGGGAACAGCTAAATTCGGCCCAAAGGCAGAACCTCATTACCCAAATTTGGCAGTTCGACTGGCCAAAAATTGACGATTGGGTGGCCGAATACATTAAAAAACCTGCCTTGGCCCGAATCAATCTCGATTTTATTCCTGCACCGTATTATAGGGCTGCCCCGGATGACCTCCAGCAAGAACACAAATATGCGGAAGCCATCAAATTAGGCAGACGGTTTATATCGGCCGGCAAGGTCGCCGCTTTTGTGGTTGCCGGCGGGCAGGGGACCCGCCTGGGATTTGATGGCCCAAAAGGCAATTTCCCTATCAGCCCTATCAAGAATAAGACCTTTTTTGCGATATTTGCCCAGACAATCGCAGCGGTCTCAAAAAAATACAATACTGCCTGCCGCTGGTATATTATGACAAGCCCTCTGAACCACACCGAGACCTGCGCAATTTTTCAATCGAATGACTACTACGGCCTCAGTGCCGACAACGTCTTTATATTCCAACAGGGAACATTGCCGAATTTTGACTTTGACGGCAAAATCCTGCTCTCAGATAAAGCTACTATCGCCTGCTCGCCCGACGGCCACGGCGGCAGTATAAAAGCCCTTTACAAAAGCGGGGCGCTTGAAGATATGAAAGAAAATAATGTGGAATTCATCAGCTATTTCCAGGTTGACAATCCGCTCGTAAATCTCTTTGACCCGCTTTTTGTTGGCCTGCACGCACTCGATAACGCCGAAATGTCTTCAAAGGGAATTATTAAAAACAGCCCAAAGGAAAAGGTCGGCAACTTCTGCTTAGTCAACGGCAAGGTAACTGTCATTGAATATAGCGACCTGCCGGATGAGCTTGCTGAAAAACGAAATCCTGATGGCTCGCTTGTCTTTCAGCTCGGCAGTATTGCAATTCACATCATCAGCCGCAGCTTCGTTGAGAAACTGAACATAAAGGATTTCTCACTTCCCGTTCACAAGGCCGTTAAAGAAATTCCTCACATCGATCGGTTGGGTAATCCTGTAGAACCGGACCAGCCGAATGGCATCAAGCTCGAAAGCTTTGTCTTTGATGCACTGCCGTTGGCCTCAAAATCAATAGTTCTGGAAACCGTCCGAAGCCGGGAATTCGCCCCAACCAAAAATGCAACAGGTATCGATAGTGTCCAGACTACAAAGCAAATGATGGTCGCACGTGCCGCCGACTGGCTCGAAGCCGCAGGTGTAGCAGTTCCCAGAAAACCGGATGGCTCGCCCGACTGCCTTATCGAAATTGCCCCAAGTTTTGCTGCCGAAAAAGATGATGTTAAAGCGAAGTTAAATCAGATACCAAAAATCAAGCCAGGCGACAAAATCTACCTCGCCTGAGGTCGGATATCCGCGTATATTTTAGACACTTGGTGATGCAGGAAAATGGGGGAAAATTGACGTAAGTTAATTTGAGATAAGAACTTAGATGCAAAAACGTAAAATTGCAAAAATTGGCACTTTTTTGCACTTTTTGAACGGTTTTTGACGGTTTTTTACCAAAATTAACCACGGATTGCACCGATTTGCATGGAAATTTGACCACCCTCAAAATCAGGGCAAAAATAGGGGTCAAAAAGTCAAGGGGGAAAATAAAAAATTTTAGAAAAATTTTTTGTATTTTGACAGAATCCGTAAAACCACTGGATTTTAAAAAATGAAGTAAAACAGGGGAAAATGCTTGACAAATAATGTCCTATAAGTTATAGTCTTTTCGCCAAGTAGAATAAGAGGCACAGGACCGGCAGCAAAGGAGGAAGTCAGCGTGCCGGCCAGGAGGGTGATTCTACTGACATTTGGGTCGTTGGTTTTTTGATTAAGGAGGATTATGTAAAAAACACGGAAGTTTTTTTCAGGGAAGGCGGAACGCACATCGGAGGTGATGAAAAGGGAACAAGTATTTTTTGGAGGAGTTCCGATGAAAAGGCAAATTTTCCTGGGGGCAATAATTGCGGTTTTCTTTAGCGCCGCTGCTTTTGCCGGCATGATGACAGAAATTGTGTATGATGTCGATGAGATTAGTCCGGTAACGTGGCAGTATAGCTATGATGTAACCAATATCAGCTTGACCGAGCAAATTAAGGAGTTTACTATCTGGTTTGAGTTTGGGCTTTATGAGAAGCTAACTGTCGAGACGCCAGATACTCCGGCTGGTTGGGACCAGATTGTTGTTCAGCCGGAGCCGGTATTACATGATGATGGGGCTTATGATGCGAAGGCGTTGGGATTGGGCATAGGTATCGGCCAGATAGTTACCGGCTTCTCGGTAAGCTTCGATTGGCTGGGTGACGCTGTTATGCCTGGTTCGCAGTTCTATGAGATAATAAATCCGTTGACGTATGAGACGATTGATTGCGGCTGGACAATACCGGAACCGACAACACTCTTTTTACTTGGCTTAGGCAGTATGGCCTTGCGGGTTAAGCGAAAAGCTTAAAACGAAAAACGCAAAACCATAGCTCA
>CAZKOQ010000421.1:0-2895 GCA_964554425.1 uncultured Pirellulales bacterium
AAACTTATGACCGAGATTCTCGAAAAAGGCGTCGATGGCGTGGTGCTTAATACTACCGATATGAACGAGATTAAAAAGACCGCGGAAATCATTCACGGCATAAGCGAGAAAATTGCCCTCGTAACTGCTACCATTACTGCCACAAAGCAGCTCGGTATGGGCGACCGCTCCTGCCTGGATACCTGCACGCAAATGACGCTTGGCGAAGGGATGCTCATCGGCAACACCGCCTCCGGCTTCTTTTTAGTGCATTCTGAATCCATCGACAATCCTTACGTTGCATCCCGCCCCTTCAGAGTTAATGCCGGTGCTGTGCACGCATATACTTTAACCACCGGCGGCAAGACAAAATATCTTGCTGACCTCAAGGCCGGCGATGAAGTGATATTAGTGGATTTTCAGGGCAAATCGCAGACCGCATACCTCGGCAGAAACAAGATTGAGAAAAGGCCGATGATGCTTATTGAGGCCGAGGCCGAAAGCCAGAGCGTAAGTCTGGTTATGCAGAACGCCGAGACAATCCGCCTGGTTAGTCCGGATGGTCAGGCAGTTTCAATCACCAATCTAAAGCCCGGCGACAAAGTCCTTGCCCACATCGAAAAGGCCGGCAGACACTTCGGCATAAAAGTCGATGAGACACTCATCGAAAGATAAAACGCAAGTATGGAGGTTAAGAAATGCAATCGTTGAAGAAACACACCCGCTTTGATTGTCATAAGACAAACGAATTTGCGAAATGGAAGAAATACCGCTGGCTGAAGTTGATATTTCCCATAGCGGGATTGGTTTCGCTTGTGTGGTTTGTGATACGAGTGCTGCCGAAGCCATCGCGGGCGACATATCCGTGTCAGCGGGTGGCAATGCCGTTGGCGTCCGGGTTTGTGGCCTGGATTTTAGGTCTGGTTGCCTCAACAGCAGCACTTAAAAAAGCCAGATTCAATCTTAGTCGCCGGCACTATATCGTCGGCTTAGTTTGTATCGTCATAAGCGTCTCCGTTATCTGGCTGACTATAAGCGCTACCGCCGAAAAGCCGGCGTTCGCACAACCTCAGTCCGCAAATCAGCCGGTAGGAGTTGCAAAAGGAATTTATCCCGGGCGGGTTGTCTGGGTGCACGACCCCGAGGCGACGGATTGGAAAGGCCCCGGTGACGGACATCCCTGGCAGAGTAATCACACAAATCAAGAACGCGTAAGCCAGATGTTGTCACAGGTGATACAAAAAATAACCGGTGCCGATAGTGACGCACAGGCGTGGGACAAGATGTTCCGTTACCACAATCAAAACCGCGGCAAAGAAGATACCGGCTACAAACATGGTGAAAAGATTGTTATCAAGGTCAATTTTGTCGGCTTTATCTGGACACACGGCGGTGTCAACAAAGAAAATTACAATCTGGAAACCAAAAAGGACTATATGAACACCTCACCGCAAGTAATTATTGCACTATTGCGGCAGCTTGTAAATGTTGTTGGCGTCAAACAAAGTGACATAACACTATGCGACACTCTGGCATACATTGCCAACGAGTATTATGAGTTTTTCAAAAAAGAATTTCCGGATGTTCAGTATGTGGATTGCAAGGGCAGCTTCGGCAGAATTCAGGCAAAGCAGTCGTCCATTCCGCTATACTGGAGCTGCCGCCCAAAAGATGTCAAGCAGGATTACGTTCCAGCTTGTTTCGCTGAGGCCAAATATTTGATAAACCTTGCCAACCTAAAGGCCCACACCGGCACCGGCGTAACATTGTGTGCCAAGAACCACTATGGCTCTCTTATCCGCTGGCCGGCGCAAGAGGGCTACTACGATATGCACAAAAATGCCTTTTCAAACGATGTTAAGATTTACCGCCCCTTGGTTGACCTGATGGGCCATTCGCATATCGGCGGGAAAACCGTGCTTTATTTGTTGGATGGTCTTTATTCGGGCATACATCCTACCGATATGGACAAAGGGCCGAGAAGATGGAAGTCACACCCATTCAATGGTGACTGGACATCGAGCTTATTTGCTTCGCAGGACCCGGTTGCAATCGACTCTGTCGGATTTGACTTCCTCTATGCCGAATACGAGGAACACCCACGCAAAATCGGTGTTGATGATTACCTGCACGAGGCCGCTCTTGCAGATAATCCGCCCTCAGGGACATTCTATGACCCCGACCACCAAACCGGCGCCAAACGGCTTGCCGGTCTCGGCGTCCACGAGCACTGGAATAACCCACAGGAGAAGAAGTATTCACACAACTTAGGAACCGGCAAAGGCATTGAGCTTGTGACCATGTCACCTGGTAGTGGTGCTAAAACCGGCCAATAGCAAAACCGTGCGATAGACTTATGGATGCGCAATGCTATGTATCATAAGTTGACCTATCTGGTTTTATTATCTCTGGTATGGACATCATCCTTGAGGGGCAGCACGCCCATCACTGTCGAATTAGTGAGCGTCCGCAAAATCTGGGACCAGGCCCCGCACAATGCGTTCACCGACCTTATTAGATGGAACGACCGCTTCTATTGTGCCTTTCGAGAAGGAGCAGGTCATGTCTCGACAGATGGCAAGATACGAATACTTGAATCAAAAGATACTGACCAGTGGCAATCAGTCGTTTTAGTTGCGCTGGATGGTTACGACCTCCGTGATGCGCACCTATCGGTCACGCCGCAAGGTGATTTAATGCTCCTTGGCGGAGCAGCCCCGCGAAAACAGGATAATCAAAGTGCACCCACAGGGACATTTGTCTCTTTTTCCAAAGATGGCAAAACCTTCAACCAGCCGCAGATTGTCGTAAAACCCGGTCGCTGGCTGTGGTGCGTAACCTGGCACAAAGGCAAGGCTTACGGCGTCTCATATCCCGCCGACGACAATATGCCCTACCTGGAGCTGCACACAAGCA
>CAZKOQ010000422.1:0-2894 GCA_964554425.1 uncultured Pirellulales bacterium
TGTGATATGAGCGCAAAATCCATAACCTCCTGAACGTTGCAGGAGCAAAGCATAGCAAAGCCGGTCTCCCGGCAGGTCATCACATCGGCCTGGTCGCCAAATATTGAAAGCGCATGGCAGGCAAGGGACCGTGCCGATATATGAAAGACGGTCGGCAACAGTTCCCCCGCAATCTTATACATATTAGGAATCATAAGCAGCAATCCCTGTGATGCCGTGAAGGTGGTTGTCAGGGCGCCGGTCAAAAGTGCCCCGTGGACGGCTGCTGCTGCGCCTGCTTCAGACTGCATCTCCGTAACCGAAGGGACGGTGCCCCATATATTGACCTGCCCCTTGGCCGTCTTCTCATCGGCAATTTCGCCCATCGGCGAGCTTGGGGTAATCGGATATATCGCAATAACTTCGTTTGTTGCGTGGGCAACATGTGCCGCTGCCGCGTTGCCGTCAATCGTAACCATTCTGCGTTTCATAGTTTCTCCACTTCAGTTTTACCGCAGGGCACGCTGAGGTCGCAGAGTTATTTTTTTAAGTTCTTATCTACGTTCTCTGCGTTCTCTGCGGTTAATTCTTAATTCGTTCTTACTTCCATAAAAGGTCAAAAACCACAAACAACCTAACCGAAAAACTCCTTACAGTTCCCTGCCCTGCCCTTATTGCACTAAAAAAAGTCTTTATACTATTTTTTATAAAATCAAGCAATAAAATTTCGCCGGATTTGAATCCCAAAATCCCACCCTTTTCGGCCTGAACAGCCCAAAAACAGGCGATTCTGCTTGACAATCTGCCATCCCGCCGGTTATATTAAAGCTAATCATACACAAAAAGTTTTTCCACGGAGGGTATTCAAACTGGAATTGAGTCTTGCAAGGGACGAAGGGCTTTGTTCTGCGCCAAGATTTTCTTTCATTGCGCTGATGGTATTAGGAGGAGGTAATGAAAATGGCAAATGTAAGAATGACAATGTGGTTAATGGTAATGGTATCAGTGGTTTTTGGGCTCGGTCTGCCGGAGGCACAGGCGACAGTCGTGTTCAACGATGGCGGGACACACACAGTCGATTGGGCGATTTACGACTATGTGTGGGTTCGAAATAGCACCCTAAGCCAGCCAACTACACTTAATTTAGCGACAGGCGGTTTCATAAGTCAGTGTTTGGATATCTATGACAGCAGTCGGGCAAACGTCTCCGGCGGGTCGATACACCACTCTTTGGATGCCTATGACAGCAGTCAGGTAAATATCTCGGGCGGGTCATTCGGCGGCAGTTTGATTGCCGATTTCAGCAGTCAGGTAAGAATATCCGGCGTGTCGATAGACGAGTCTTTGTTTGCCTATAAAAACAGTCAGGTAAGTATCTCCGGCGGGTCGATACACCACTCTTTGATTGCCTATGAATATAGTCAGGTAAGCATCTCCGGCGGGTCAATAAGCGAAGATTTGCTTGCCTCGGGCAACAATCAGGTAAGCATCTCCGGCGGGTCGATAGGCGGGGGTTTGAATGTCTATGCCTTCAGTCAAGCAAATATCTCCGGTGGGTCGATAGGTGGGGGTTTGTATGCCCTTAATAGCAGTCAGATAACTATCTACGGCAGCGGGTTCAACTATCCCTACGGGACTCTTACAGGTAGGGGTCTTCTTACCGGCACATTAGCCAGTGGAGAGATAATCAATAATGCTTTTTATGTCTACGGCAACGCCAGAATCGTTCTTGTTCCTGAACCGGCCACATTATCCATCCTTACGTTGGGTGGTCTGGTTTTATGTAGATTCAGATGCTCCAGAACCTTCTATTGTATTTCCTCCTCGCTCTCAACCGGCGTTAAGTCCTTTTGCTCAACTTTTTTCAGCGGCGTGGTCCACAGATAAATTTTGTGTGAAACGCCGTCAGGAGTAGTAAGCTCAACGACCTTGTCCGGCTGGACGCCTTCGGTTGCGAAGTCGTGCGAGACAATTCGTGAGCCGGGTTTGAGCTTCTCCAACTGCGGGATGAGCTTGACATTGAGTGACGGCAGCAAGTATAGGGTAACTACATTTACCTCGCTGAGGTCGAGGGTGAAGATATCCTTTAGCTGGATTGTGACAAGATTGCCGACACCATGTTGCTCAACGTTCTCCAAGGATTCTTTGATGCGCTGCGGGTCTATGTCAAAGCCAAAGGCCTTGCAGCCATACTTTTTGGCAGCGGTTACTACGATTCGGCCATCGCCACAACCGAGGTCATAGACGATGTCATCCTTTTTCACTTCAACCATTTCCAGCATTTTATCCACGACCTCTTGAGGTGTGGGCACATAAATAACATCCGGAGAGCGCGTCGGCTGGGGCTCCTCTGCTTCTACCTTGACGTCCGGCAGTTCTATCTCGCCTTCATTAGATGCCGGCAGCTCGATTAAGCCCACGGTCGGTGCATCCACCAATATGGCCAATTGCGCTTTGTAAGGGATTGTTGAACCTGGCTTGACATTCAGGATATTCAGCAGTTCGGTATAATTAACTTTTGCGGCCAGAGAGACCACTTCATTGCTCTCGGCCGGCACAGTTGTTTGGAGGGATTCAATGGTAGAAGTAAAGGTATTTGCGTCGCTGGTAATAGTATAGTTTAGACTCAACAGCCGCAAACTAACCGGCTGTGGGTTATCAACCTCAACATCGAACAATAGCGTCGCTGAGTCTGGGGCAGCTTCCTGGAATTGCAGACCCGCCATTCTCGCAGTCGGCTTAGGAGGTGTGACGACTTTGGATTTTGACTCACACCCCGTCAAAAAAGCAAGCACTGCCACAATGGAAACAATCTGTTTAACCGTCATAGTTTTTTCTCCTTACAATCGGTTTCAACACTGGTTACTATTTGTAAACGCAGCGCACAATTATAATCAAGACTGAAAGAATAGCAA
>CAZKOQ010000423.1:0-1614 GCA_964554425.1 uncultured Pirellulales bacterium
CTTAGAGCGTGTGTGATAAGTCATATCAGCCGGGTTTTAGTCGATGCAACATCAAATTGATCATTGCCAGATAGATCATAGTTTCACTGCTGGACGACAGCGTCTCGTAGTCTTTGCTGAGCCGACGATACTTGCCCAGCCAGCCGAACGTCCGTTCCACAATCCAGCATTTGGGCAGGACAACGAAGCGGTGCATCTCACCACGCTTAACAACTTCAACAATCCAGCCGAAGGTCTGCTGCGCCCAATCCACAAAAGCCCCGGCATATCTTCCATCAACCCAGATTCGCTTCAACCGCCTGAGGCGGCCACGCAACTTTTGCAGTATCAGCCGACCACCATCACGGTCCTGGATATCCGCAGCGTGTACTACCACAGCCAAGATCAGCCCGAGAGTATCGACGAGGATATGCCGTTTGCGGCCGGAAACCTTCTTTCCCGCGTCGTAACCGCGGTCCCTCCTTTTTCGGCCGTTTTAACACTCTGGCTATCCAGAATGGCGGCGCTGGCTGTGGGTTTGCGTCCCATCTTTTGGCGGACTTGTTCCCGGAGGCGGTCATGAATCCGCGGCCACAAACCTGTCAGGCAAAACAGGCGATAATAGTAATGCACGGTGCCCCAGGGCGGTAACTCGTGCGGCACCATGCGCCAAGAGCAGTCCGTCCGGCTCAGATACAGAACCGCATTGATCACCTCGCGCATATTGACCGTGTGAGGTCTGCCGCCGAATTTGGCTGGTGGTATCACTGGTTCAATGAGCTTCCATTGCTCATCCGTCAAGTCACTGGGATATGGTGTTCGTTCCA
The DNA here is from genome assembly GCA_964554425.1 of uncultured Pirellulales bacterium. Taxonomy (GTDB): domain Bacteria; phylum Planctomycetota; class Phycisphaerae; order Sedimentisphaerales; family Anaerobacaceae; genus CAYWXK01. The sequence continues at coordinate 807 of CAZKOQ010000423.1, forward strand.
TATCCTTCTATATCGGCTGAAAAATCGTAAATTCCCCACTTTTCACACACGCTCTAAGTGCCTTTGTGGCAAAAGACGTGAAAGAGGGATGAAAAAATGAAAACAATTAGAAATGTAAAAATCTGGCTGGTGATGGCGGTATTTCTGTCAGCAATGGCGGGGACGAGCTTTGGGGGAAAAATCATCTACGTTGATGCGTATGCTCCGGGAAACAATGACGGCTCAAGCTGGACAAATGCCTATAGGTACCTTCAAAATGGATTGGCCGATGCTAAATCTTCGGCTAAGCCGGTTGATATTCGAGTTGCACAAGGAGTATATAAGCTAGATGAGGATACACTTCATCCTGCTGGCACTGGCGACAGAATGGCTGCATTTCAACTGATAAACGGCGTAACTATAAAAGGTGGCTATTCCGGCACCCAAATGTCTTTATTGGGGGCAGACCCGGATGCACGAGATATCGCTCTATATCAGACCATTCTTTCAGGCAATATAGGCGCACCATCGGATGCAAACGATAATATCTACCATATATTCTACCATCCAGAGGGGTTGAATCTAAACAATACCGCCATCTTAGATGGCTTTACAATAACTGGCGGCAACGCAAATGGCAGTTGGCCGCACTCCAGCGGCGGCGGGATGTTCAATTGGGAAAACAGTCCGACTGTCGATAACTGCACATTCACCGCAAACTCGGCACTCTCCTCCGGCGGCGGTATGTTCAACGCCTATTACAGCAGCCCGACCGTAAAGGGTTGCACCTTCAGTACCAACTCGGCTGCACATGGCGGCGGAATATACA
>CAZKOQ010000423.1:1714-2881 GCA_964554425.1 uncultured Pirellulales bacterium
GCTGCACCTTCACCGACAATTCGGCCAACAAAGGCGGTGGTATGCACAACTACAAAAGCAGCCCGCTCGTGAACGATTGCACTTTCACCAACAACTCGGCCGAATACGGCGGCGGGATGTACAACGAGGACAGCAGCCCGAGGGTTAAAGGCCCGACGGTAAAAGGATGCACGATTGCAAACAACTCTGCTGTGAGCGGCCCCGCAGTGGCCTGCGACTCTTATCGGCAGAATTTTCCAGGCACCGTGACAATTGTCAACTGTATCGTCTGGAATGGTAATAACTGCCTGTGGAACAACGACGGCTCAACGATAACTATAACCTACAGCGATGTTCAGAACGGATGGACTGGAGCAGGTAATATTGACTCTGATCCTTGTTTTGTTGATCCGAATAAAGGCAACTACCATTTGCTGGCGGATTCGCCTTGTATAAATGCGGGAGACCCAAATTTCGTCGCGGAACCCAATGAGACGGATATTGATGGTGAGCTTCGCGTGATGTTAGGCAGGGTTGATATGGGGGCAGACGAGTTTAATCCTTTCACTGCAACCTTTGAGGTCATAAACAAAAGACGCATCGACAGGACGGTGTTTGAATACGATTGCAATGTATCTTTGAGCAATATCTGGCGTTTTGCGGTAAGAACTGTGCAGCTTGAAATAGTAAAGCCATCAGAAAATATGGTCATAATCGAACCAAACGTAACATTTGGCGATGGTGAAATTGGGCCAGGAGAATCAGCGACCAGTATTGATACGTGCACTTTTCAGGTGGACTGCTCTAAGGCGATTGACCCAGCTAAAATAATTTGGTGGTGCAAGAGTGAGATTGCAGATATCGGCCAGACCTTGCAGCATACCTCTTCGAGTGTTATTACCTTAGAACCAGAGGGCACAACCAACAACAGCAAGATTGATTTTGAGGACTTATCGAAACTTGCCGGACAATGGCTGTGGGTGGGGCCAGCGGGTAGTATTCCGGAAGATATTACCGGCGATGGGATAGTAAACTTCCGTGACCTTGCGGTGTTAGCTGGACATCGGCTGGAGGAAAATTAGGGGATAGGGTTTGGCAGGTAGCGGATAGAAAATCCCGAATATCGAACGCCGAATTTCGAATCTCGAATGACAAGTGGCCAATAACCAATTACCACTACCTATTCAT
>CAZKOQ010000424.1:0-2875 GCA_964554425.1 uncultured Pirellulales bacterium
CTCTGGTTTGAATGGGCGAATCGAGTGCAGTAGTTTGACTTTTTCATCGCGGATGTGGTCGGCCTCAAAAGAGACAGGCGGCTCCATCGCCACCAGAGCGAGCATTTGAAGCATATGATTTTGAAAGATGTCCCTCAGAGCGCCGGCCTTATCGTAATAGCCGCCTCGATGCTCAACGCCAACCGATTCGGCGATGGTAATCTGTATATGGTCGATGAAATTTCGACTCCAAATCGGCTCAAAAATAGTATTAGCAAAGCGAAACATCAGGATGTTCTGAACGGTGTCTTTGCCGAGATAGTGGTCTATACGATAAATCTGAGATTCGTCAAAACATCGGTGTATCATTGTGTTTAATTCAACGGCACTTTGAAAATCCTCGCCAAAGGGTTTTTCTACAACTAACCTGACCTTCTGCCGCGAAATGGATTCAGCAGGGCAGGATAATCCTGCCTGTCCAAGATGCTCTACTATCGTGCTGCATAGAAATGGAGGGACAGCCAGGTAAAAGATGCGGCGGCCATCAACTTTATGCTTTTTGTCCAATTCGGCGAGTCTGGCTTCAATATCATGATAAAAAGCGGTATCGCTATAATCACCATCGACATAATAAAGTTTTGTCACAAAAGCTTTAAGGTCTTTTACTTTTGTATTTCCGGAAATTTCCTTTATCGTCTGCTGTGCCAGACTTCGAAAATCAGCGTCGGAAAGTTTTTTTCGCCCACAACCTAATAGGTAAAACTTTTCGTCGAGTAAATCCCGCGTGAAAATTTGAAAGATACTCGGCAGTAGTTTATGTTGAGACAAATCACCGGAGGCCCCAAACATCACCAAAGCAATTGGTGGAGCTGCTGCTTCTGCACAAATAATATCCCGTTGTGTTGGGGTGGGCTGAATTTCCAGCATAGCAGCTATTCCTGTAAAACAATATATAGCGTTCAGCTTTCTTTTGCCGCTATTTATTAAATCAAGAATCAGTCGTCGATCGGCTCAAATTCGTCTTTACCGGCGCCGCATTCCGGGCAGACCCAGTCATCGGGCAAATCCTCAAAGGCGGTTCCGGGTTCCACGCCGTTTTCCGGGTCGCCCGCAGCCGGGTCATAAATGTATCCGCACATAAGGCATTTGTATTGCTGCATATTCTCACTCCTAATTTTTCTGTCCTATCCGTAAGTTGGCGTTTTCTTATTTATCCGCCAGCGGCGGATTTCAGAGCCGTCAGCTTGTCGCTCAAAATGACGATATGGCTCATCTCTTCGGCGATAATGGCTTCGATCTTGTCCTTGCCCGCCTTGCGTGAGACGCTTTCTTTAAGGGCGGTATAGAAGACAATCGAATCTTTTTCAAAGCCGATTGCCATTTTCAAAATTTCCGCAGCTTTCTTGCCTGTCAGCAGTTTAGACGGATTTGCACTGACGGTAAAGACGTGCTCGCTGGCCATAACCCGTAAATACATCTGTGCCTGCCCGTCCGGGTCAAAGACAAGCGGCTCCTGCTCGCTTGCCGACAGCCGGGCCCGCATGTCCTTGAAGGTCTTGAGGTGCTGGTCTTCCATAGCGGCCAGGTCAAGCAGCATCTCCTTTGCCGCCGGCAGCTTCTTTGCCGCAGCGCGGTAGAAATTTGCGCCGTTTCGCTCGATTTGCTCTGCCATTTCAAAGATTTCATCTGCGTTAAAAGGCATAGGCATTGTCATTCTCCTTCATACTCTTTTTGCCGGGCACTTTTACTTTCCTTCCCACAGCCCATGGACATTGCAATACTCCCGTGCCGTTAACGAGCGTGCCTCGATGTTGAATACCGCCTCTGGTGGCTGGCCGGGGCTTAAGAACTGCCGATACGCTTTGCCGTCGGCAATAACCTCAATCCACTCGATATAGTGCTTTTCCTCCATTGGATGTGGGATGCTGCCGACCTTGACCTTAATGCCGCCCTCGATTTTCTCAATCACAGGGATGTGCTTTTCCTTGCCGACATCCGCGGTCTTGGCGGCGAGTTTTTCCATCGGCTTGCCGCAGCAAACCAGCTCGCCGGCGCCGGTATGAAGCACTTCGACGATGTTGCCGCAGATTTCACATTTATAGATTTGAAGTTTCTCGGTCATAATCTACTCCCTTCAAAAATTCAGATTCACCTTACATAAGTTTTTTCAGCGCTCCAAGTGCTGCTTCATAATCCGGCTCCATAGTCAACTCGTCAACTATCTGTATATACCTGATGACCCACCTTGCGTCCACCACAAACACGGCCCTGGCCAGAAGTCGCAGCTCTTTTATTAAAACCCCAAATGCGTTGCCGAACTCGGCCTTGCGATGGTCCGAAAGAGTCTGCACATTTTTTACGCCTGCCGCACCACACCATCGCTTCTGGGCAAAGGGAAGGTCCATACTGATAGTCAGCACAACCACATCTTCGCCAAGATTACCGGCTTCTTCGTTGAATCGGCGGGTCATCATATCGCAAACGGACGTATCCAGAGAAGGCACGGAAGAAATCAGGCAAACCTTGCCGCGAAATGACGAAAATCTTACCGCTTTTAAGTCGTTAGCAATTACCTCAAAATCAGGGGCCTGTTGGCCGACCTTAACCTCATTACCTACCAGCGTCAGTGGATTGCCTTTCCTTGTTACTCGACCTTTTTGCTCAGCCATAGCTTCGTCCTCCAAGCCCGCTGGCACCAATACAAACGCCCGCTATCATTGATAAGGTAACTGTTCTCATCCTTAACCACATAAATGTCCTGAATAATTGGGAATTTCTTAATATACATCGAATAGCAACATTCCACAACATTCTTCCGAGATGGAATTCGTTGGTGCTATTCGACTTTAATTTCCTTGCTCGATTCCCAAAGACCATGAATGTTGCAGTATGCCAT
>CAZKOQ010000425.1:0-2818 GCA_964554425.1 uncultured Pirellulales bacterium
ATTTTTCTCTGATGGTATAGACAATCCGGTAATTTCCCGAAGGTATGCGGTATAATTCTTTATAGCCCTGTAATTTTTTGCAATCCTGTGGACGTGGATTTTGGGCAAGTTCTCTAATGTGGTTAATAATCTGGCGTTGTATGCGTTTATCCTGTTTGCGGATAAACCTGGCGGCTTCCTCTGCCACTTTAACCTGATACATCCCTGACTATGCCCCCAATTGCTTTGCCAGAACTTCGAGGTCGATGAATTTGCCTTTTTTAAGGGCTGCTTTGGCTGCCTGAACGTCAATTCTGTCTTCCAATGCCTCCAGTATCTTCAGGTCCTCAACAGAAACAAGTGCCACGGCTGGTTTATTGTTCTTCTCGATGCAAATCCGCTCGTCGCCGAACATTACGCGGTTGGCCATATCCGTGAAATCCTGTCTTGCCTTTGTCATACTCACTTTGGTCATAGTGTCTTTCCTTTCTTGTATATAGTATCGCACATAATATGCCCGGGTTCAAGAGAAAAGTTAAAATATTTATAAAATTTATAATGTTTATAAAAATGACCCTTGCAGACCGCCTATTACCAGTCAAATTCAGCAACGATAGGTGTGTGGTCGCTTGGCTTCAGGGGACAGGAATGGACAGGTTCGGGCAAAAACAGCATTTTCATCGCAAAAATGGGGTGAAAGTGGACAAATTGTAAATCGGATTGACAATTTGGCCGATATGGTATATAGGTGTTGCTATGATAAAGAGAATAATGGCTGTAAAACTAAAGAAGCTGGCGTCGAAGCTGCCAGTCGTCTCGGTAATAGGTCCCCGTCAGTCGGGCAAGACAACTCTGGTCAGAAACGTTTTTGCCGATATGGATTACGTGTCGCTCGAAGACTTGGACACAAGAGAATTTGCCATAAGCGACCCGCGAGGATTCCTGGCCAGCCACAACAGAGGTGTGGTAATTGATGAGATCCAGAGAGTTCCGCATCTCTTTTCTTATATTCAAACAGCCGTTGACAGCAAAGATAAGTCAGGGCAATTTATCCTTACTGGTTCGCAAAATATCCTGCTTCAGGAAAACCTCTCGCAAACCCTGGCCGGACGCGTTGCCATTTTGAGATTACTTCCTTTGAGCATTGAAGAATTGAAGAATACAAACTATGACCTCAACAGTTCCGAAGAATATCTTTTCAAGGGATTGTATCCGCGGATATATGACAAAAAAATTGGGCCCGCCGACTGGTATCCCAATTACGTCCAGACCTATGTGGAAAGGGACGTGCGACTGATAAAGAACATATCGGATTTGAACGCCTTTCAAAGGTTCGTGAGGATGTGCGCCGGCAGAACCGGGCAGTGCCTTAACCTCTCGTCGCTGGGCAACGACTGCGGAATTACGCACAACACCGCCAAGTCGTGGCTTTCTGTTCTGGAAGCGACTTATCTTGTTTTTTTGATTCAGCCGTATTACAGGAGCTTGAACAAGCGGCTGATTAAAATGCCGAAGTTGTATTTCTACGACACCGGGCTTGCTTGCTCGCTCCTGGGCGTCCAGAGCGTCGCCCAGCTCAACACGCATTATTTGAAAGGTAGCTTGTTTGAATCCTTTGTTATTTCAGAAATTGTAAAGCACAGATTTAACAGAGGGATGGAGCACAATTGTTTCTATTGGCGGGACAAAAAGGGTAATGAAATAGATTGCATAATAGAAACAGTCGATTCGGTCCTGCGTCTCGAGATAAAAGCCGGCAAGACAATCGCCGAAGATTTCTTTGTTGGGCTAAGGTATTGGGACAAACTGGCCGGCAAAGCCGGCGGGAATGCGTATGTGGTTTATGGCGGCGATGAAAACCAAAAACGCACTTCCGCCAGCGTTGTAAGCTGGAAGAATATCACATCGATTTTCCGAGGACACAAGTAGCTCTCGTCACGCTGTTATTGATATAGGAGCAGATTGCTTTTTTGCAGCTCGTAGGTGTCAGGGTAAGAGTCCTACCAGTCAAATTCAGCAACGATAGGCGTGTGGTCGCTGGGGCGGTCTGCGAGGCGGGGCTTTTTATCTATGTAAGAGCCGGTGCTCTTTTTCGCTAATGGTTTTGTCGCCATAATGTGGTCTAATCGCCAGCCGAGGTTGCGATTGAAAGCATTCAGCGGCCTGTAATCCCAGTATGTATATTGTCCGGCCTCGCGGCAGTGCATTCTAAATACATCCACAAATCCCCATTCCATAACCTCATTTAGCGCCTTATGCACGTCCGGATGGTAACAAACGTGCCCCAACAGTCCCTGCGGGTCATAAACATCTATCGGTAACGGAGCAATATTAAAGTCACCAACCCAGACAATCGGGTCGGCAGGGGAGTAGTTATCTTCGAAATACTTGCGAAGCCGACCGAACCAATTCAGCTTGTAAGTGAATTTGATAGACTCAGGCAGATAGCCTTGTGGTATATAGGTATTGACGACTACAATGCCGTTGATTTCCGCTTTAACCAGCCGCGCCTGGTCTTTGGGCTCATCCAGGAAGCCAAATTCCACGTTTGAAATCTCACTTTTGCTAAAGATTGCTACGCCGTTGTAACTTTTTTCACCCTTGAAGGTATATTTATAGGTGGTTTTGTCAAACGCCTCGGCCGGAAAGTCTTTGTCCTGCACCTTGGTTTCCTGGACGCATAAGATGTCCGGCTGGTTTTCCGAAAGCCACCCCAGAACTATCTCTAAGCGGGCACGAAGCGAATTGACATTGAAGCTTGCTACCTTCATTGTGCACTGTTGGTGTAGTATATCATGACATTTTAATTTGTGGATATAGACGTTTCAGTTTGATGCGA
>CAZKOQ010000426.1:0-2795 GCA_964554425.1 uncultured Pirellulales bacterium
AATACACGGCAAGAGTATATGTGTTGATGACAGATTAAATAACGTGCAGACGCAAGTTGCCGCACTCAACGAAAGGAGCTAAGGAAAATGTACAAACGATACTTGGTAACTATAGTCGCCCTACTGCTGGTTTTATGTGCGCACCGCGCAGTAGCTACGTTGAATTTTGTCTATTCATATTCTTTCCAAACGCCGAGTTGGAGCATCCAAGGACTTGAAAGTGATGGTACTCGTGTATTCTGCTTGGCTGGGGGGACCATCTACACACATGATGCCATTAGCGGTCAATTGCTAAACACTTTCACTGTTCCAATTGGAACACTTGGTCTTGGTCTTGCCTATGATGGAACCAATCTGTTTGCTGTTGACTCGAGCTATACAGGCACCAGTTCTAACGTAGTTAAATTTGACCCCACCAATGGAACGGTTCTAAACTCTTTTAGTGTCGAGGTGGGACTTGTTTCGGCTGCTTTTTTAAACAACAGACTGTATGGCTACGGGGGGTATACTCAGTCTATTAAAGCAATAGACCCATCAAATGGTCAAATTCTAAATTCGTTACCTTTGAGCATTTGGAACTGGATGGATGGATTAGCCTCCTACGGGTCAAACTTGATTAGCGCTTCCGACCAAACCCTCTACGAAATCGATTCATCAACTGGTTCTATACTCGACACGGTTCAATTACCGAACCCATTTGGTCAGGGCATTAGAGGACTTGCCTTTGCCAATAACAAGCTTTTCGTAAGCGGCGTGGACTTTCCTCCCGGGCCAGGCCGTGTTGACGTTTATAGTGTTGTCCACGAGCCGAACGATTACCTTATACCTGGCAAATCGTATATGTGTGAAGGCAGCTTGTCCGGTCTGCGGCTGGCTTACCAAACCTTCGATGCCGGCCTAAAAGACTCAAGCTGTTCGCAATGTAGCACCAACAGAGAGCTTAAATTCCTGCACGCAGTAACAAAAACGGCAATGCTATTCATTGATATTAACGACTATTCAATCACTGACAGTTTCCTTGAATTAGCACAGATGTTTGGCGCGGAAGTTGTGGGAGACTTCTTTGAGTAGCTTGACGTCAACGTGCCTTTAGACCCGAATGGCCGTTACAAAGTCCCTGCCGGTGCGCCAACTCTTGACGAAATTTCTAATTTCTTTTCTAATAAAGTGGCGGACTGGATAACCGAAGTCAACGACATCATCGCCGACTTGAATTCAATCAGCGACTCACCATCTGACCGTTTTCGGTTCTTCTTCGAGCCAAATGACACCGGACTGGAAACCCCTTTGGAAGTTGACTATGGCGACCTTTTGGTCTTGAAAGGCCTGCTGTATGCCTTTAAGGGTCTGCTCCAGGCCCAGTCAGCGTATGACATATTTATTAATCCCAATTGGGACATCCTTGAGGGGCTTTTGTACGAGGATGGAATTGATCCCAATACCGAGATAACCGATGCCGACTTGTTGCATTTTCTCAACATTCCCGTTACCGACCCTAACAAGATTAGCATAAACACGCACATCCTCAATAGGTATCCCAATTTATTGAAACTTTTACCCACAACGGGGCATCCACAGAATGGGGCCAATATTTTGAAACAGGCCCGGCAGAACTTGGTCAATGGTATAAATTATTATTTTGACGCATTAGACTATATCAAATCAGAAGATGATGAGCAGGAGGATGATCTGCTATATTTGGATCCAAACGCCATTTCCTCCCTACACGATGTTAATGAGATGCTTGCCGTTCTACGAGATTCTTTAGTAAATGACACCCTAATAACATTGCCGATAGAAACACAGAAAACATATATGGTATATGACTCTGAATTAAAATATATTGGCGGGTTAATATTGAATTATAATCTGGCTCATAATCTTCCAGGTTTTTACACGGGCGAAGGAGAGCTTACCTTTTCCGTTGATTCAGGTATTCCTTCACCATGGGAGCTTTACGGATTTGCGGTGGATGGCGACACTTTAGAGATCGAGTTAGAATACATGAACTATGATGAATGGAGGGAAGGATATTTTGAAGCTACTCTGAGCGAAGGTGGCAATTCGTTCGACAACGGAACGTTAGAATATTGGGGTTACTCCAGCGGTGATGTCAATAACCTCTCAGGTCAGCTTACCCAGACCGATGTCTGGGATGTAAATATCAACCTCAATCCTATTTTCGGCGGCTCAACACGGTATCCTAATCCGGTTGCCCCGAGAAATTTATTGCCTCAGTTTAATGCCAACAATACCCCTATAGCAGGCACATTCGGCTATGGACTAATTCCGGTTAATGACGCAACCCTCGGCGGAATTCTTCCGGATATGACGCAGCAAGACTGGATAGACTGTCTTGGCATGGCGAGAGACGACATTCCGACCATAAGTGTCACGGCTTTCGATAACCAGGCATCAGAAAATGGAAATACTGGTACCTTCAGGATAAGCCGCGAGTATGGCAACATGGCCAGTCCCCAGACCGTGTACTTTACGCGCGCTGGCACAGCTATCTTTGGCGCTGCCGGGGATTATACTTTGAGCGGCAATGGTTTATCGCTGACTGCCACCTCAGCCGTGATACCTGCAGGTCAGTACCACGTGGACATCACGGTCACTCCGGTGGACAATCTCCTGGTCGAGCCGAACGAGACGGTTATTCTGACCCTGGCGGCAAATCCGGCCTACGTTCTTACCGCGACAATTTCGGAACGTACCGCGACTGTGACTATTGCAGACAACGAGCCGACGGTGAGTATCACGGCTTCCGACAGTCAGGCAGGCGAACCTGCTCT
>CAZKOQ010000427.1:0-2775 GCA_964554425.1 uncultured Pirellulales bacterium
GGCACGCCAGCCGATTATGCGTTTGTGTATCAGGCGAATGAAATGTTCGATTTTGACCAGCCGGTCACAGTGCTTGTCAACGCCGCCGACATCGCAGGTAACGTGATGAGCCAGTATTCATATTCTTTCAAGACCGAAATGTGGTCGTTTGGGCAGAATAAAAAGGTAAATTTGGGTTCGGATACTCTAATTAAAGATGCTCCCCAGACGGTACCGGACAGCAGCGGTAACATCTGGGCGGTATGGCACGCCGGGACCGTCGGAAGCAGGGATATTTACATCGATAAGCTCCCGGTTGGAGATGATAACTTTGGAAACATGCTCAAATTAATAAGCAGCAGCGCCGACCAGTGTAATCCTGCTATTGCGGTGGGCAGCGATGACAAACTGTATGTTGTCTGGCAGGATAATAGACGGGGGAATTGGGATATATACGCATCAGTTTCGGCTGATGGGATAACCTGGTCAACTGGAACTTTGGTCACGGATTCTAACGATAATCAAATTAATCCTGCAATAGCTATTGATAATCTCTCTCCAAATCGTGCTCACGTCGTTTGGCAGGATGACCGAAATGGCAATCAGGATATTTTTATCGCCACATCGAGCAACAGCTTTCTGACGGAAACGGTCTCGCAGATAACCTTTAATGTTGCCGACCAGACTGAACCTGCCATTGCGGTTGATTCGTCAAATAAGGTTTACGTGGTATGGACGGATGGCAGGAGCGGCTCAAGAGATATCTACGCTGGCTCTTCGAGTAGTGGTCCCTGGACTAATGTGCCGGTAGTGAATAGTGCCGGCAATCAATCAAGCCCGGCAATTGCCGCTGAATCATCGGGGTCTATTTTGCATTTATTATGGGTGGACGATAGGTCCGGCAATCAAGATATATATTATGCATCGTCGAATGGTCTGCCGGGTAGTCCGGTGAATGGCAGCAGCATCATTGATGACACTTCAGGTGCCAATCAATTGTCGCCGGTAATTATCACCAATGGCGGTACTGGGAATGATTTGAAAGTCTTTGCCTGCTGGCAGGACCGGCGGAATGTCATCGCCGGTAGTAGTGATACGGATATATACTTCACCGAGATAACTTCATCTTCCAGAACAAATGTTTTGGTAGGTGATGATGATACAAATTCAGACCAGGATGAGCCGGCAATGGGAATAGATATGTATGGCCATCCATATCTTGTGTGGGCCGATGCCAGAAGTGCCAATACTGAAATTTATTACGCCGGAAGCACCTTTGTAGAGCCGGTTGCATTAGCAGCCAAAGAGGTCCCTGCTCTTTCAGGTGCGGTGGTGGGCACTGACCCGGCAGCTATAACCAGTGTTGATGATGTTTCGGTCGTGGTGCCGTCTGGGGTATACCCCTGTGATGTGAGGATTACGATTTCAAAGGTTAAGAATCCTCAGGCGTTTGCAACGCCGTGTTTGGGTAGTTATGATTTTGGTCCCAGCGGGATGCAGTTTAGCCAGCCGGTTACTGTCACGATACCATACCCCGCACCATCTTCCGGCTCTTCAGCTCTGGCATACTGGTATAATTCGCTGACCGGAGCACTCAGTCAACAGGGGATAACAGATGTTGAGAACATCCAGATATCTTCTACTTTGTCCGCTCTGCGTTTCAAGACCACGCACTTTACACCATTCTACCTGCTTGGAGGCAGTACTGAGGGCGGCGGTGGCGGTGGGGGCGGAGGTTGTTCAATCTCACCAAGCGGTGAATGTAGCATTATCGAGTTCTTCCTGCCTTATATCGGATTGGCCATCGTTATGGCGATAGTAAAACTACGGGATAAGCGCAATCAAAAGGTGAACAATATTCCTGAAAGCAAGCGCTAAAATGGATTACATACCCGTGCAGATAGGTATTGCCGGTTCTTTGCAGACCGCCGAATCGCCTCAGCTTTTTGCTAAAAAACCGTGGCATCTTGATATATCTTTGTTTGTAGAGACCGTCGGTGTGATGTTTGCCGTAATCCTGGCGGTCAAGATTCTTGCCACAAGCTCTGTCTCTGCATTTGGCTGGTTTATCACACCAGGCATTTTAGTTGCCGCTTCGCTTATCCCTACGGCGTTTAGAGGAGGCCGCTTGCCCGACATTGGTTTTAGCAACGGGCAGATTAAATTTGCTCTTGGCGTATTTGGCCGGGTATGCCTTGTAATTTTGCCCCCTGTGTTTGTTGGCTTATGGCTATTGAGGCTCTGCTCATTTGAACTGCCTTTGCGGCTTGTTTCGCCGCAAAATCATAATTGGGTCTGTTGGGTGCTTTATCAGTTTATGTATGTTGCGGTTGCTGAAGAAGTGTTTTTCAGAGGTTATATCCAGAATAATATCCTGATGTTAGCAAGCTCTATTGGGTGCAACCGACTCAAGCTACAGAATTGGATTAGTATAGTGTTCTCGGCTGGTTGCTTTGCGGTTGCTCATATTATAGTTGGGGGCCGGATAATATCGGGCCTGACATTTCTGCCCGGTCTGGTTCTCGGCTGGTTGTTTGTGCGGACCAGGTCTCTATTAGCACCAATTCTGTTTCACGGGCTGGCTAATACCTGCTACTGTCTTATAGCTGCAGCTTTGGCCTGAACTTTCAATTGTACTGAGTATCGTTGGTTGCGACCCTCTTTTTTCTGCATAGCCCTATAAGTTTAACAGAGGGGTGTGCTTCACGTTTGTAGGTATAAAAGTTGCTCTCCATATAGGGAAATAAGGTAATTTTGAAAAATAACCTATAATGGAGAGCAAAACTATGGATACCA
>CAZKOQ010000428.1:0-2772 GCA_964554425.1 uncultured Pirellulales bacterium
CGAAGCGCATCGGTATCCGCGCCTGCTGGCCGGTCTCCACAGTAACCTTGCTTTTACCGGCTATCGGTTGGGGCAGGGCCAGCAACCACGAGCAGTCGCAGCTCACCGGCACTCGCGAGTTGTTGATCACGATGATTTGTTTCTCGACTGTCTCGCCCGGGTGGAAATTGTGGTCCTTGCTGGTGAAGCAGGCGGGCTTGCCGGCGATGTAGGCCAAAAGAGGCCGGTTATTTCGGATTAAGGCCTGGGCGACAGCCGTGGGGATCCAATCCGAACGCTCGTAGGCCAAATCCATCCGTTCATAGCGATCCTCCTTGTAGTCGGGGCTGAATCCAGGCCGCTGCAGGTTCATCCAATCCACCTTAAGCTCCTCCCTGCGGTTTCTGTTAATGCCTGGGCGCAGCTTAAACAGGATATGGTGTTCCCAGGGAGAGTTCGCCGATACTCCCCAGGTGCGGAATGCGCGCCAGTTGTCCGTGTAGTACATCTCAAACACCGGCTCGCGCTCAGAGAAGTCGGTCGCCCCCAACTGGTGGGGATAGTCCCAGCGATGCCAGAGCTTCCCCTCCCGGAACTGCCTGGCCTCCCAGCGCAGATTCCTTTTCTCCATTTCGCTAATCTGGAAGGCGCGGTCCCCGAAGAACTGCGCGTTCCACTCGGCAAGGCAGAACTCCCAGGGCACGACCGCACTGCCGAACTCCCTTTTGCCCTTGTACCACCCCCGGTACATCGCCCAGTCCCAAGTGAACGGCGCACCGTATTCGCACATAAAAACGGGCTTCACTCCTTTGGTTGCCCAGTGCTCGAACCAGTCGGAAAGTTCCTGGATAGGAACGAAGTTCGGGTAGAAATTGCTCGCGTGCATCGAGCCCAGGTTGCCCGAAGCGTGGTGATAGACGATGCGGCTTGGATCCAATCGCTTGATTATGGACTCAGCCCGGAGTGCCTTCTTCACGTTGTTGGTGGACCACTGGTCCCGCTTGTCGTAGAGGCCGTCTATTAGGTCCGGGTTCATATCTTCGTTGTAGCCGGTGGCGTTGTGGCTGGTGGAATACATCACGACCGCCGGATGGTTCTGCGCAGCACGGACATAGAATTCCGCGTGGCGAGCATAACCGTTGTTCTGGTCGGCGTCGGAGGCCTGCCAATCATAGTGACTGAAGTGCGGCTGGGAAAAGGATACGAGCATCCCCACATCATCCGCCGCCCTCAATATCTCCGAGAAGCTCAGGTGTGCCCCCGGCTCGCAGCCGTAGTTATGGGTATAGACGAAGTTGATTCCAAAACTTTTGAGACGCTCCATGCTCTCGCAGGCGGCCTCGTAATTGGCCAGCGCGGCACCGACTGCGGCATTGTCAAACGGAACTGCAGAAAGAAAAATGCGGGTGCCGTTGAGAAAAAAATCGCGGCCGTCTATCCAGAACTCGCGGAATCCAAAGCGGACGGCAGGGAGAACGTCCAGCACCTTGCCCCCAGCGTCCAGAAACGAGATTTGAAGGTTGTATATGTTTTGAGGCGTATGGATATCCCAGAGTTTGTCGGGCTTCCACTTCTCGCTGAATGCGATGCGGCCGTCCTTGAGGCCAGCCCCCTTGAATGTCTTGCTTGTGAATTCCCCGACGTTGTGGCCGTTGTCGGTGATCTGGGCATGAATGGCATACTGTCTATCCGCGTCGAGGCCCTGCAGCGCAGCATCGAACGTGATCTCCCACTTACGAACCGATGTATCTACCCTCACATCCGCGATACGCTCGCCCGAAGGTGTGCTTACCAGGTAAACGTCTCCACACAAGCCACGGCGAGCCACCGAACCCTTGACTTCTCTGGCCGCGGCGGTGTCCGTGTATGAGAGCATGACGCCCTTCAGTGGCATGGCTTCCGCAAGCAGACTGATTCTATTCGTGCCGCCCGGATGGCATACAGAGGTGATATCCACCTCACCTCCCGGAAACCTGATTTCGCCCGCCCTCTCGCCATCTACGCACACAACGGCGTAAGAATTCAAATACTCGATGCAGGCCGCAATGTGGCGGCCGGCCCAATGGGTAGGAATCGCGATTTCCCGCTCATACCAGGCCGCCGTGATGTCGCCGTGTTTCTGGTCCCTCCAACTCGGATGAGCATAGACCGTCTGGCTGTCTTTCTGCATATAGT
The DNA here is from genome assembly GCA_964554425.1 of uncultured Pirellulales bacterium. GTDB lineage: Bacteria > Planctomycetota > Phycisphaerae > Sedimentisphaerales > Anaerobacaceae > CAYWXK01. The sequence continues at coordinate 2,155 of CAZKOQ010000428.1, forward strand.
CGGTGATTCCCGGCCAGCACCCAGGCACCTTGAAGTAGCCCCATCCGTCAGTGGGCACCTTGTCCGCAGCATTAGAGGCAGGTTGCCAGCGCCACAGCCCGTTGATGCAAATCCGCTCGCGGGTAGTTGTTGTCTGACGATACGCCTTGCTCAAATCCCAGACCGCTTTCACACCCGGCGGCAGGGGTGCAGCGGACTGTTCCGCAATGTCCGTACGGTAATAGGCGTCATCGTGCTTTTGTTTAAATCCGTCCGTCGGTGCCTGAAGGGTCGGACGGTGTTCGGCCCACATCCCGTTGACAAATGCGTCCCAGGCCTGGCCCTGTCGCGCCCATTCTTTGTCGTGGTCGCGACCGGTCGCTTCCTTGATGGCCTTCACAAAGGCCGCGTCATCTTCATACATCCAGCGGTCCACATAGTCGAAAAAGGCATCGTGGTTCCAGGACTTCTCGGCGTGCATGAGCCGCAGAGACAAGGCCTGGGCGACCCAGCCAACACTCGTGCAGCACCGGCGATAGCTCTCGCTGGTGTTCTGGCCGTCCTTCCACTGCGTAGGTGGCGTATGCTCGTATGGCCCCCAGCCGCTGCCCCTCGACCGGCCCTCGCCGGTCGCCGCAT
>CAZKOQ010000429.1:0-2771 GCA_964554425.1 uncultured Pirellulales bacterium
TGGTCCGTGCCGCCCAGCTCGACATCGCTTTGAACCATAACCGAGTCGTAACCCTGCATCAGCGGGTAGAGCAGCTCGTGTGCGCCGATGGGTATGCCGGCTTTGTAACGCACCGCGAAGGTATCTCGCTCGAGCATCCTGGCAACGGTCATATTAGCCGCGAGCTTGATAATATCAGCTAATCGCAGGTCTGAGAGCCATTCGCCATTGTACCTGACCTCGAGCTTGCCTGCGGATGAATCGAGAATTTTGCCCGCCTGCTTGAAATATGTCCCTGCGTTCTGTTCGATTTGTTGCTCAGAAAGCATTGGTCTGGTTGTGCTCACACCTGAGGGGTCGCCGATTCGGGCGGTGTAGTCGCCTATGATGAGGACCGCCTTGTGCCCGATGTCCTGGAACTGACGCATCTTTCGCAGGACCACCGTGTGTCCGAGGTGAATATCCGGCGAGGTCGGGTCAAGGCCGAGCTTGATTCGAAGCTGCCTGCCGGTTTTGGCCGACTCGGCAAGTTTCTGGGCCAGTTCTGGCTCGGTAAAGATTTCGACCGTGCCGCGTTTGAGCAACTGGATTTGTTCTGTAATTGTTTTTGTATTTGGCATTTTGTATCCTGTATATCTAACAACGATTTACGCCCGTCCTGGCAAAGAAGCCAAACCGTAGTCAGAGAATATTATAAGGGACACGGGAAAAATACTCAAGAGCAGTCCTGCAATTGAAACTCGCTGTTACTCATCGCTTACCAGCCCGGGTCGGGGCGGACATTGGCTTTGAGGCCTTTTGAGCCGACGATATAGATAGGGCTTTCGCCCAACGGAACAGGCAAACTCTTTGTGCGGACAGGGTCAACCGGGACGAATCTTTTGGTTCCGTAAATATCGTAAATTGTCAAGCCGTTTTCGTTATTGATTCGCACGTAGGCGTAGGGCTTAGTGCTCCAGCCCACGATTGTATCTTCGCCGGCCGTATCATCAGTAAAAACCGCCGCATAAACTTGTGGGCCGAAGGAGTCGTTGCGAACGTGCTTTTTTCCTTCCAACATTCTCGTCATAAAGCAAAAGGCGTAATAGGCGTATTTCGGCGTCAGGTCGTTTCGCATAAGTCCGACCATATCCGCCTGGTCGAATTGTCGAGTCCCGGTGTCCTTAAATGTCCACCAGAATACCTTTTCGACTTTTCCGGATGCGATAGCGATGACGTGGAATCTGACGACAAGGTCGGCCTGGCGCGTTTCCAGGACGCCGTAGGGATGAATCTGGCTATTCCAGCAGATTTCGGTAATCCATACAGGTTTGGGCCGGCCAAATTTAGCCATCACTTTGATAAGCTCATCGGTCTGCTGGAGAAAATCCATACGGACGAGCAAATAATTGGGGTCGAGGTCGTTGCGGTGCCAGTTCTTGACATATTGGTCAAGCTCCCACCAGTCGAAAGGCTCCTCAGGCGATGATGGGACGCGATAAGGATGGAAACAGGCAATGTCGAAACAATCATAAGGGACGAGATTCAAGATTTTTTCTGCCCAGAGGACATCACAAAAGGCCATATTAAGGCCGAGGACTTTTGCCTCCGGATTTGCCTCGTGAATTGCCTTGCCTGCGGCGGCAAGCAGACGGGCATACTGTTCGGGCGTGCCTTTCCAGAAGCCGCCGTTCGGCTCATTCCAAATCTGCCAGAATCTCACTTTGCCGGCAAAATGCTTAACTGCCTCGCGGGCAAAATTGCAGTAGGCCTCGACTCCTTCCGGCGTGCGAGGGTCATGGAAGTTTGGCGCATAGGCGAGATTGCCGAATAGGAGAATGCCGAATTCGCGGCAGTTCTCGGCAAGCCGGTCGTAATCCTGCCACTGATACTCGCCTTTGGCTTTTTCGATGCGGCGCCAGGTAAAATCCTGGCGGCCCCATTTGATACCCGCATCCTGCATTTTTTGCAGGATTTCCTCAAGGTTCGGCGTATCGGGCTGAAAGGCAGTATTTATTCCGAAGGGAGAGACCTGCAGAAGGTCATCGGCAAAACGATGCGCAGGCAGAGTTACGGAAAAGCTGTTCTCCGCAGTCGGGGAATCAGCCGAGCAAAAGGACACAAGGGCAAAGCATATAAATAATATTATGGATAAATTGCGTAGAGAAATTAGCGATGCCATTTTGAGTTTCTCCAGAATAATCAGCTCTTGTGCTGGTTCTACTGCTTTCTGCGGGTTGTTATGAATTTTTCCCGCCGGTTTTGCCTATCCTTGCTTTATACGAAAGCAGGACGGTAATTACATATACGATAAGGGCTGCAATAAAGAGAATAAGGCACGCGGTTTTTACCTGCTCTTCACCGATTCGGCGATGCATTGTTCGCCACAACCATATCGTCTTGTTCGGCCAGAATATATGTATGTCAAAATGGTAGATGCCGTCAATCAAGACGTGAAGCCACACGCCGAGGACGCCTGAGAAGAGCATCTTCCGCAAACTCGCCTGGTATGGTAGGCGAATTATCTGCATTAAGCGAGCGAAGAAGTGCCGCATTCGATACGCAAACAAGCCCCAGAGAATGCCGACTCCTGCACCAATCAAGAATGTATGGCAATAGCGGTGGACGGGATACCCAAGCCGCAATATTAAAATAACCAGGACCTCAATATCAATAACTATGTTGGCAAGGACAAGGACAGGCAGGTCCAGCCATTTTCTAAATACCAGCCCAAGCAAAGCGCTGGGCCCAAAATGATACGGCGTAAACGGCATGAATCTAAACAGACAGAGAGTTCTCCCCTACTATAACCG
>CAZKOQ010000430.1:0-2757 GCA_964554425.1 uncultured Pirellulales bacterium
GTTTGCCGAGCAGGTTCTCACGGAATCGGCCTTGTTTTCCCTTTATCATATCGGTCAAGGACTTCAGCGGCCGATTATTACTGCCGAGGACAGGCCTGCGGCAGCGGCCGTTGTCAAGCAAGGAATCGACCGCCTGCTGAAGCATTCGTTTTTCGTTTCGAATGATTACTTCAGGAGCGTTGAGGTCAATGAGCTTTTTCAGACGGTTATTTCGGTTAATTATCCTTCGATAGAGGTCGTTTAGGTCGCTTGTTGCGAAATTGTCCCTTTCGAGTAGGACCAGCGGCCGCAAATCAGGCGGGATAACCGGAATAACCTCCATCACCATCCACTCGGCCTTGTTTTTACTGTTTCTCAGGTCGTTGATTGACTTGAGACGCTTTGTGAGGTCTTTGACCTTTTGCTTGCTGCTGGTTTTGCCTATGGCCTGCCGCAACTCTACACTGAGTGCCTCGAAATCAATCTTTGACAGTAATGCCTTAATCGCCTCCGCCCCCATTGATGCAATGAACGCATTGCTATACTTACTTATCGCATCACGATACTCTTCTTCGGTAAGCAGTTGCCCGGCTTTCATCGGCGTCTGGCCGGGATTGGTTACTACATAGTCCTGGAAATAGACAACCTTCTCGATGTCGGAACTTTTCATATCCAGAATTGTGCCGACCCTGTTTGGAATAGACTTGAAGAACCATATATGCACCACAGGCGCAGCAAGATTGATATGGCCCATCCGTTTTCGTCGGACTCGGCTGTGCGTAACCTTAACGCCGCATCGGTCGCAGATAATACCTTTGAACTTTGTGCCTTTATATTTACCACAGGCGCATTCCCAGTCGCGCTCAGGCCCGAAGATTCGCTCGCAGAACAGCCCGTCTTTCTCCGGCCGATATGTCCGATAGTTGATAGTCTCCGGCTTTTTCACCTCGCCGAATGACCAGCTCCGGATGTCGTTCGGACTGGCTAATGAAATCTTGACTGAACCGTAATCGTTAATTCGGTCGTAAATGTTCCCTAACATCTAAAATCCCTCACAATTGACACGCAAAATGTTGTTTTGGAATATTCCAATACCAATCCACCAATATTTATCTTTACAACACACTGCCGCCGAGGCGTTTCTTCTCGAGCTGGATGTTCAGCCCAAGTCCTCTTATTTCGTGACACAACACGTCGAAAGACAGCGGCGTGCCGGCCTCAAGAGTGTTATGTCCCTTGACCATTGATTCATAGATTTTCGTTCGACCCTCCACGTCATCGCTTTTGACCGTAAGCATTTCCTGCAAGCTATAAGCCGCGCCGTATCCCTCCAATGCCCAGACCTCCATCTCGCCGAATCGCTGCCCGCCGGTTCGCGCCTTTCCGCCTAACGGCTGCTGCGTAATTAAACTATACGGTCCTGTTGACCGGGCGTGAATCTTGTCATCGACAAGATGATGCAGCTTCATCATATAGATGTATCCAATCGTCGCACTCTGCTCAAATGCCTCACCGGTCCTGCCATCATACAGTTGCGTTTTCAACTGTTTAGGGACATTCACGAAAAACTCATCGGGCGGCGGAGGCAATTCTTTCTCTTCAAGCTCGGCCTTACGCCTTGCCATAAGCTCATTCGCCTCTTCGGTCAATTTCTGGATATCCTCCTCAGTGGCGCCATCGAAAACCGGCGTGATGGCCTGGAATCCGAGGACCTTTGCCACCCAGCCCAGATGTGTTTCAAGGATTTGGCCGACATTCATCCTGCTTGGCACGCCGAGCGGATTAAGAAGTATGTCAAGTGATGTGCCGTCCTCCAGGTAAGGCATATCCTCTTCGGGAACGATTTTGGCAATTACGCCCTTGTTGCCGTGCCGGCCGGCGATTTTATCACCGATTGACAATGACCTTTTGATAGCGACATAGACCTTCACCATCTCCATCACGCCGCTCGGCAGCTCATCGCCGTGTTTGAGTCGCTCGACCCCCCGCTTTTTCTCCTCCTGAATTTCTGCAAGCTTGAGCCAGAACCTGTCCACAATTTTTTGGGCATCGTCGCGGGCCGAGGCCGGCTTAACCCACTTGGGGCTAAAATTCTCAATTTGCTCGTAAATAACCTCATCTTCCTGACTGACGCCGACTTTCTGACGAGTGGATGGGTCTATAATTTCTATATCTAACTTCTTGTGAATAGATTCAATCATCTGCCTGAAAACGATACACTCTTTGGCCTTCATCTGGTCTTCGTAGCGACTTAGCTCGGCAGTAAGAGATTTTTTCTGCTCGTCAGTGGCGGCGCCGCGCTTAGTGAAGCGTTCCGTTTTTATGACCACCCCCTCATATCCGCTGGGCAGCTCCAGAGAATCGTTCTTGACATCCTCGCCGGCCCTGCCGAATATCGCGTGAAGCAGTTTTTCCTCCGGTGTCAATTCGGTCTTGCTCTTCGGCACGACTTTTCCTACCAGAATATCGCCCGGCGACACCCTCGTTCCTTCGCGGACAACACCATACTGGTCAAGATTGCGGAGTGCCTTTTCGCTGACATTGGGAATGTCACGTGTGAACTCCTCCTTGCCGAGGCGTGTCTCACGGACCTCGGCCGTGAACTCATCTATGTGGATGCTGGTGAAGCTGTCGTCCCTGCAAAGCTTCTCACTGATAACAATGGCGTCCTCAAAATTGAAGCCATCGTATGAAACAAATCCCACCAGGACATTCTTACCGAGGGCCAACACCCCGTTAGCGGTCCCGCCGCCGTCTGCTATGACCTGGCCTTTCTGA
>CAZKOQ010000431.1:0-2756 GCA_964554425.1 uncultured Pirellulales bacterium
CCAAACGAGGAATTGCTTGGATACCCCCCAATCCACCCATAACTGACGGATTACAGGAAAAGCGAAAATTTACTTGAAATTGGGCGGTTGGTTTGATATAAGTAAGATTGTAAAATATGTAAGTTGTGGCCTCAAACCGCCAGGAACCTCTATGGTTCTGACTGCACAGAGATTTACAGGATAGGTCAAAAAGCTACTCTTATTTGGGTTTTTGAGGGAAGGAGGTAAAGACAGGTCCTGTTAAAGTTTTGCTTTGCGGGCACATTGGGAAGTGAGGATGAACACCTTTCTAACTTTTTTTCGATTGTTTATGAAATTGTCTTAAGCAGGCAAAATTGTATTATCAGTTTTTAACGCCTGCTAAGGACAAAAGTTGTTTTGGTGTGAGGCCAAAACATGACCTATTAACCTTTTTTTCAGGAGGATTATTATGAGTAAGAAATTGATTTGTCTGACCATCCTTACGTTAGTGTTAGGGATAGCTCAGACGCAGGCCTTAGGTGTTTCGTGGGATCGCGCTGCCTACTGGGACGGACGATATTGGACGAATTGGGCCGATGAGGCCACGACCGTACGCGTGCGAGATGGTCTCGCGGCTGCCGGCTACACGATTCTCAACGCCGACGAACTCAAGACGTGGATGGATGCTCGCATCGTCGACAAGAAGTTGAGCGTGGTCGTGTTCTGTCGGGACATCGGGCCGGACACTGTTGTAGAGACGATGTCAGCTACTTGCACGCTTCGAAAGTATCTTGATGCGGGCGGCAAGATTGTATTTTACGCGGATATCCCGTTCTACAACCAGGGGCACAGTGACGGTAGCGTGACCAACTGGGCTGAGCCCGGAGCGAACAACATATTGGGAATTGGCAACGTCTCGGTGTGGGACAGCGGCAACATAGTGACTATTACCGAGAATGGGATCAGGTGGGGACTGACCCAAACGTGGGCATCGGTCAGGCCGTATTCCAGTAGCGGGCTTACAGTTTTGGCTACAGATAATGCCGGAAATGCCGCCGCGTGGGTGAAGCATTATGTGGTGGGCGATAAGTACCGTGGATTTGTTCGGCTCTGGGACCTAGGAGGCGGGCCCCCTGTCGAGGACATTATTCGTGTGGCGGAATATGCCGGTTATTTTAAGGCATTTCAGCCCATCCCGGCCAATGGCGCCGTAAATATGCCAAAATCAGTTATTCAGTGGATAGCGGGAGATACCGCAGCAGCCCACGATGTGTATTTCGGCAGTGACCAAGCCGCCGTAACCAATGCTACTCCGGATTCGCCTGAATATATTGAGCAGACGAATCTGCTGTATTGCGCGGCCGTTACAGGTCTTCAAAAAGAGGCAACGACTTACTACTGGCGCATCGATGAGATGGAGGAAGGCGGCACGGTGCACAAGGGCGATATCTGGCGCTTTACAACAGCCCCCTTAAAGGCCCATACCCCTGTTCCGGCTGATGGGACTCTGTATATTGACCCAAATCTTGTTCTTACCTGGGGTCCGGGCTTCACTGTCAAGACAACAGCCGGACACCGTGTGTATTTCGGCACCGATGCAACCGCCGTGGCCAACGCAACAACCTCGACGGCAGGCATATATAAGGGGGCAAAGTCCAGCCCCGCCTATAGCACAGGGATTCTCTCTTATGATACCAATTACTACTGGCGAATCGATGAGGTCAATAAAGACGCCACGATTGCCAAGGGCGATGTCTGGAGGTTCAAGACAATACCCATCATACCCATTACCGACCCCAATCTTGTCGGCTGGTGGAAGCTTGACGAAGGGCAGGGCACAAGGGCCCTCGATTGGTCTGGCCACGGTAACCACGGCACACTACAGGGCGGAGCGCAATGGATAACCGGGTACGACGGCGGTGCCCTCGACTTTGATGGAGGTGACGATTACGTTGATTTTGGCGGTATACCTGATCTGCCATCGGGCACCGCTGCACGTAGTATGTGCGGGTGGAGTAAGACAGATAGTGTTGCTGGCGGCTGGCGCTGGATCGCAGCATATGGTTCGCCCGCCACCAGTCAGGCTATGTTCATTGGCATGAATGGCACTGACCTCTACGGGGGAGGCTACGGCGATGATGTCCTGAAGACCGGGTTCTGGGAGATTGGTGTCTGGCATCATATTTGCCTGACATATGATGGAACCACGGCCAGATTGTACGCTGACGGCATCTTGGTTGACTCAGCGGCGAAAACCTGGAACTTGGTTTTGAGCCTTGCCCACATCGGACGACAGGTTAATACCGCGGCTGAGTTCTGGAATGGCTTGGTTGATGATGTTCGCATCTACAATAAGGCACTGACACCAGAGGAGATTAAGCAGGCAATGAGAGGCGATGTAAAACTCGCCTGGAATCCAAAACCAGCCAATCGCTCAACGCCAGATTTGGGTACTGCCACACCAATGATCTGGTCGCCGGGAAGTATAGTAAGTATGCATTATGTGTATTTTGGCACCGATAGGACCGCTGTGGAAGATGCCACCACATCAACGACAGGGATATATCGAGGCCAGCAGATTTCTACCAGCTATACCCCACCTGAGACACTTAAACCTCTGACAACTTATTACTGGCGTATCGATGAATACAACACTGACGCAACAATCAGCAAAGGCAGGCTCTGGAGCTTTACGCTGGCTAACTATATTACCGTGGATGAATTCGAGGACTACAATGACTATACGCCCAAGAGAATCTTCGAGAACTGGATTGACGGTCTTGGCTATGTTGACC
>CAZKOQ010000432.1:0-2742 GCA_964554425.1 uncultured Pirellulales bacterium
CAGAGCTGCGGGTCTGGCTATGGCAAACCTGGCAGCGAAAAATCGACGGCATCCTCGTATGGCAAACCAATTACTGGACAAGCTCCGCCGCCTATCCCAAACCTGAGCAACCCCAGAACCCATATCAGGACCCGATGAGCTGGGTCAGCGATTATAGCACTCCTGAGGGGAAAAAGGAACCGTGGGGCAACGGCGATGGCCGATTCATTTATCCACCCCAAGCAGCAGCCGATGCTAATCCGCCGGCGCCTGTTCTCGAAGGACCGGTCGAGAGTATCCGCTGGGAAATGCTCCGCGACGGCATCGAGGACTATGAATACTTAGCCATCCTCAGTCGTCTTCTCAAAGATAAGAAAGACAAACTTACCAGCCAACAGCAGGTCGAATACGCGGCCTTGCTTGAGGTACATCAAGATATTACAAAGGATATGACAACCTTCACAAAAGACCCTGCTCCTATCGAGGCACGCCGCGACCAGATAGCTCGCGCTATAGCCAAGCTGAATAAGTTATAAGTCTATTGTTTTATTGCTGCTCTACTACAATGGCATTGGTAACAATCTCTCTGAAGTAGTGAAAGTCTCAAAGAATTTGCTTGTAGAGGAAATATATGTTCGCTAAACTATTGGCATAATTTTATAGTAATGCTGTCGATTGGGTATTTTTTTTGCCGATTGAAAGGAGAAAAATATGGAATCCTGTGTCTTTGTCCAGCATGGCCCGCAAGTAACTCCCGTGTTTGCGTTCATCCTGGCCCTGCTCATTGCGTTTGTCGTCCTCATTATCATTGCAATCAAGCTTCTGATTATCTGCAAAATTTTCTCAAAGGCGGGCTATAGCTGGGCACTCGGCTTACTGATGATTATTCCATTGGTGAATATCATTATGGCCTTTTTCCTTGCCTTTGCTAACTGGCCGGTCCAGAGAGAGCTGCGCCGCCTCAAGCAACAGCAGCAAACATAGCAAGACCAATCTATAAATTGCCAGTTATAATTAGTGAACAACAAATTGATTGACCGGCTATCGACGCGAAAAACCAGTGCCAACGTTCAGAGGATTGTATTTTATGGCAACTCTTTCGCACCGGTGCAATGCTTTACAGGAAAGCCAAAAATGCAACATAAAATAATCCTGGTTATTTGTGTCGCTATTTTGGCTGGAGCGATGCTTCTTCACATCAGGGCATCCGAGCTTTATCTTTTCGGGTATAAATGGCCTGTGCAGTGCTTCTTATACAAAACATTTGGGATAAGGTGCGCACTCTGCGGCCTGACCCGCTCCTTCTGCACACTGGCACACGGCAATTTTCCAGCAAGTGTTAAATTTCATCTGCTTGGGTCGGCAATTTTTATCTTTACCTGTCTGCAAATTCCATATAGAATTTACCATATAATCATTAAACCTAACAGTGTGAACAAAGTATTAACAAGATTAAACGTGGGTTTAGCTCTTTTACTTGTGATAGCGATTTTCACTAATTGGTTTATTTATCTCGGAGGCCTTCTCTATGAATGAGCAATATACGAGAATAAGCGTGCTGGATCCAATCAGCCCCGCCATTGAAAGGGTCAGGACAATTCTTTTTGCACCTTTTGATTTAGGCAAGTGGTTCGTTATTGGCTTTTGCGCCTGGCTGGCATACCTCGGAAAGGGTGGCGGCGGCGGGGGCGGAAACGGCCCAAACTTTCATCGTGGCGGTAGGCCGGACCAGGCCCTCGAACAGGCAAAACACTTCATTTCAGATAATCTTATGTGGATAATTCCTGTTGCTGTGTTTGTGCTAATATTCATCATAGTGCTGTGGCTGGTTTTGACGTGGCTGAGCAGCCGAGGCCGATTTATGTTTCTTCACTGTGTCGCCTTAAATAAAGCCGAGGTCAAAAACCCCTGGACAAAATTCGGCAAGCACAGCAATAGCTTATTTTTATTTAGATTCGTTCTGGGATTGATAGGCACTGCCGCCATTGTGCCGTGCATTGGCGCCATTGTTCTTTTCATCGTGATGCTGTCCCGCCGTGGCCTGCATATCTTTCCAGCGGTAGTTGGACTCATTGCATTTGCTCTGCTTATTATCGCACTTGCGATTGTCTTATTCCTTATAAAAAAGTTCACCACAGAATTTGTGGTCCCGATAATGTTTTTACGAACCATAAGCTGCTTTGCCGCCTGGCGTGAGTTTCTGACACTTCTATCGGCAAACAAAGGCCGATTTGTGCTCTACATACTTTTCCAAATCGTCATAGGATTATGCGTTGGGCTGATTGTTGTTGGACTGGTGTGTGTAACCTGCTGCTGCGCCGGCTGTATTATGGCGATACCCTACATAGGGACGGTGTTACTGCTGCCGATTCTTATCTTCGAACGCTCCTACTCCTTATACTACTTGCGCCAGTTCGGTCCACAGTTCGATGTTTTTCAGCCCGCAGCCGAAGTGGCTTAACCAAAGCCGGAGATGTAAAGTTTTTGCTTTCGACTTTTAACTTTTCACTTTCGATTCTCTGGTGCGGTCTTCCTGTCTTACGCCGTGATATGTCGTCAGAACATACTCAAATTTCTTCACAGACCTCGGCTCAAGTGTAAGCGTGAACTTAACCGTATCTACATCGACCTTCTCAAATTGGCCAAAATCTCCGCTTTTGGCCAGCGTCCAGTATGGCGTGCCAAAATTACGCTGTATCTCAATCTTGGCAGGAATTTCACGGGTATTTCTAACCTCGATTTTGAAGCTGCGGATTTCATCCC
>CAZKOQ010000433.1:0-2730 GCA_964554425.1 uncultured Pirellulales bacterium
AAGTCCACTTTGCTGGCGGAAGGCGAAATGGAAAAGATAAAAAACGTTCTTCGCAAATCTTTTGAAACAGACTTCACTTACTGGCCGAGCAGCCTCGGAGATAGTTACCTTGCCAGCAGGACGTCAACGGATGTAAGTTCGACGCTGAAGATTATTGGAGTTTCAGTTGGTTACGATGCTGATAAGAATGGTTCGCTTGGAACAGATGAAATTATGGTCACCTTGACAACGCAATATGCAAAAAGAAACTAAAGAACATGGCAATCGCTTATGCGGTTTTACGCTGGTTGAACTAATATTGGTGGTTGGCACAATAGCCCTGGTTGCAGGAGCACTTGTAGGGCTGGTTAGCAACAGCTACAAGGACTGGAAGCTCGGCAGCGACCGTTCAACCTTATTGCAGGACGGCCAGGCGGCAATGGAGCAAATGGTTCGCATCCTTCGCCAGGCTAAAGGATTCAGCGCTGTTAGCTCACCAACCGATACAGCCGGCTATATAACCTTCACAGATGTTGCTGGTCAGCCGAAAGAATTCAGGTTGGAAAGTAGTACGAACGAACTTCAATATGGTGAGCCGGCATTGCTTAGTACGCTGGCCGGGTCTGTAAGCAGTCTTGTTTTTGCCAGCTATGATGTAGACGCAAACAGCTTAGCTGCCCCGGTACAAGTCCGTAATATTCGAGCGGTAAATATTGAAACAACACTCATTGACCCCGTCAACAGTTTACTAACATTCACATTATCCGACAGAGTTTTCTGCCAGGAAGATTTTCTCAATACTATCAGTATAAATGAAATTATGTATAACCCATCAAATAAACGGGCTGACAGTAAAACTGAATGGGTCGAGATTTATAACTCAGGCGATTCTGTTATTGATATGAACGACTGGACAATATGGACAGGCAGCCAAACCACTGAGGATACATTGATATCGCATCCTCAGTTTGGCGACGGCTCAACGACAATACCGGCAGGCGGATATGCGGTAATAACCGCAGATGACACAGATGTCTATACTGAATTAGTAACCAACGGAGGATTTGAGGCCATGAACATTACCTCATGGATAAGACATTCCAGTTGGACAAGAACGACGGGGGACGCTCATGGAGGAAGTCGGAAATTGGAAAGTACGGCAACAGGTGCGACCTGGGTATATCAAAATATTACGGTCCCTTCGGGGTTTAGCAGTTACTTGTTTCTTTTCTGGGAAAAAACAACATCTGCTGTTGCTCAAACTAAAATAACCACGACGATACGCAATCTAAGCGATCAAGTCCTTGCTACCGGTTACAGCGGCCAAATGCATTCCGACTGGACTTGCCATACGATGGATCTCGCCGCCTTTGCCGGGCAGACAATCAGAATATATTTCAGCGCAACCAATAATGGCTCTGGTGTGCTGTTGCTTGATGATGTCTCTGTTGCCTCTTCGTACGCGGATATAAATGCGACCAGACTCGGCGTTGGCGATAACAAGATTGGCAATGGTCTGGCAAACGGTGGCGATACGGTAGCAATTACCAACGGCAGCACAACAGTTGATAGTGTTACATTTGATAACACGTGGGGTGGAGATGGTGATGGAACAAGTTTGGAAAGAATCGACCCACAAGGGTCTTCAAATGACCAGAGTAACTGGACGGGTGGGCCTGTTAATGGAACGCCAGGCTCATCGAATTGATAAAGTTAAGAAAATGAACAGAAATAATAAATTATATACTGATGGGTGCAGGAAAGGATTTATCCTGGTGTTGACGCTATTTGCAGCGTTAATACTGGCAACTTTGATCATAGCCTTTATCAACATAACATCGATAGACCTAACTTTGGTCAAGAACCACACGTGCAGTTCGCAGGCCTATTATATAGCAGAAGCAGGAGTTGCCGATGCGATAGACAAGATTCAAAGAGGAGAATCTACAACTACGCCGTGGGAAAAGGATTTTCCTACAGCGCCGAATAAATACAGCGTCAAGGTAGAAGAGGGCCCACCCAAAGTTATAACTTCTACGGGGTTAGCTGCAACTTCTAATTTCAGCAGGACTTTGGAAGTAAAGGTAAGTGTAACCGGCAGTTCGTCGCCTTATAAAGTTTCAATTAATCAATGGAAGGAAGTAAGCCAGTGAACAATGATAAATCCATCTTGAGCTTACATATAGATGACGATTTTCTCAATATTGTCTATCTGGGAAAGGCTGTCAATGGCCTGCGGGTTCACAGTTGGGCTTGTGAGCGTTTGGATGGCGGCATAGTAAATGATGGTCTGATTGTTAACACTGAAATGATAGCAGAAAAAATACGCGATTTTATAAAGACCCGCCATGTAAAAACACATAAAGCAATAATATCATTATCATGTTCGACAGTAAGATTAAGACCTTCTGAATTTCCGGCCCAAACAAATGAACAGTTGCAAAAACAGGTTGAAGAGGAGGTTGGAAAGTATGGCCTGTTTGGAGGTGAGAGGATAGTCTTTGACTACTGTATATTTGAGCATACGGCTCAATCTTCCAATAAGCAGACCGTGCTGCAGGCAATTACCACCAGGCAAATAAGTGATGCCTGTTTAGAGGTTGCCAAGAAGGCCGGGCTGGATTTGGTAAGAATTGAGCCGGCAGTCCTGCCAATTACAATGCTTATCTTTAATAAACAAACTACAGGTTCTGAAGGCGTTTCTCTGCTTTTGGCTCTGGACTCAGCTTCAGGCAATTTAAGTGTTTTCAA
>CAZKOQ010000434.1:0-2704 GCA_964554425.1 uncultured Pirellulales bacterium
GTTGATTTAGAGTGGCACCATTTGGCAGCCAGCTATGATGGAACAACGATACGTTGGTACGGGGATAGCCAGCTCGTCGGCGAAGATTCCAGCAGGGTTTTAGACACCAATGACCTGGTGCAAATGGGCAGGCGTGGAGATATAAACGCGCGTTTCGCGGGTCTGATTGATGAAGTCCGCATCTACAACCGTGCCTTGACACAGGGCGAGGTTGCGTATCTTGCGGGCAAGACCACAGCGTTCCAGCAGAGATTAGACTTGCTGCTGACGCCGCAGGACCCGGCTATCAACCTCTATAATGACGGTGTGATAGACCTGAAGGATTATGCGGTTATTGCGGATACGTGGCTCGATGAGCTATTGTGGCCGCAGTAAGCCGTTGCACCTGCTGACTTACTATTTGCCTTAATATCGGGGCCTATGCTAATCGCATAGGCCCCGATTGTTTTTGGGGCCAATGGGCAATCTACAGAAAAGAGTTGCGTAAGATGCATTGTCTTCGTATGATTCCAGAAATGAATGCTTTTGTAGATGAGCGGACTAATATAGGGTGTGTTAAATAAGATTTTCACAAAATCGTTTTTTTGGAGGAATCGCAATGGAAACTCGTTATTCTCGACGGAAGCTTTTGAAAGCTGTTGCGGCGGGTAGTGCTGCAATGGCTCTATCCGCTGCCAGTTACTCCCGTGTCATCGGGGCTAATGACCGAATCTCCATTGGCATCATTGGCTGTGGTCACCGTGGTGTCGGTGAACATATGCCGGGTGTGCATAAATATTCTGAGAGCGAGAATGTCGAAATCACGGCCGTCTGTGACCCGTGGCGGCTTCGCCGGGAGGAGGCCTCTGCCAGAGTAAAAGAGTGGTATGGCCGTGAGGCCCGGCAATTCGTTTCTTATCGTGACTTATTGGCGTTAGAGGATGTGGATGCTGTGATGATTGCCTCCTGCGACCACCAGCACACTACACACCTTGAGGCCGCAGCTAAGGCGGGAAAGGACGTATATTGTGAGAAACCGCTTGGGAAAGAATTTGACAAGCTTCTGCGGGCGTATAATGTCGTCAAAAAGGCGAAAATTGTTGTTCAGGTCGGCACGCAATTACGCAGTTACCCGAGTTTTACCGGCTGTCGGGAACTTTACACAACCGGCATCCTCGGAACGATAGGGCGCATCGAGCAGTGTCGCAACGGCGAGAAACCTTACTGGTACTCTTATATTGGAGACGTCAGGCAGGATGATGTTGACTGGAAAGAATTTTTGATGGATTTGCCGATGCGTCCGTTTGACTCGGTATTGTATTCGGCGTGGTATGGTTATCGCGAATTTTCCGATGGTCCTGTTCCGGGACTGGGCAGTCACTTCATCGACCTTGTGCACTACATCACAGGAGCTAAGTTCCCCAAAAGCTGTGTATCTATGGGAGGGACATTTACCTGGAAGGATGAGCACAAATTCACCTGCCCCGACCACGTCCAGGCGTTGTGGACTTACCCGGAGGGCTTTATGGTCAGCTACTCAACCAACTTTGGCAACGGCAGCGGCAACAGCTTCAAGATTTTTGGCGACCTGGGTGTGCTTGATATGGTGGAGTGGACGGCACCGGTTCTATCAGCAGAAGGGGGCGGCAGAAGAAAGGGTGAGATTCGTGGTAAAAATCCTGTCAAAGATGTCCCTCACGCCGACCATTTCCTCGACTGGCTCCAATGCCTAAGGACACGTCAGACGCCCAATGCTTCAATAGAAGCCGGCTATCAGCACGCGGTGGCCTGCATTATGGCTGTTCTGGCGTGTGACAGCGGCCATCGAATTATATATGACCAGGAAAAACGAGAGATTCGTGAGGGATAGCATTTGTAATCTTGGCTTGTGAATTATCTGCGTCTGACGAATTAGGAGAAATGAAATGGATTCATCCGGACAATTATCTCGGCGACACTTTTTGAGTGTGGCTGGCCAGATAGGTGCGTCTGGCCTCGCTGCATCTTGTTTAGCGGCTTCGGGTAAGCCTACCGACGCACAACCTGATGCGAGAAGTCCCTGGCAGATTGGCTGTTACACACGTCCCTGGGACAAATATGATTATCGTGTGGCCCTTGATGCTATTGCCAAAGCCGGTTTTAAGTATGCCGGCCTGATGACAACTAATTCCAAAACGCGCCTTGTAATCTCGGTCGAAACAACACTCGAAGAAGCACAAAAGGTCGGCGAGGAGATAAAAAAACGCGGCTTGGCGGTTCCATCTGTGTATGGTGGTGACATTCCGGTTGGCAGCTCCCTTGATGCGGGCGTCAAAGCTCTTAAAAAGCTTATTGACAACTGTGTTGCGTGTGGCGCCAAGAATTTGATGATGGGTGGAGTCGGTGATGAGAAGCTTTATGATTCCTACTATAAGACAATCTCCCAGTGCTGCGACTACGCCGCCCAGAAAGGCCTCGGCATCAGTATCAAGCCGCACGGCGGCCTCAATGCAACCGGCCCACAGTGCCGTAAAGCTGTCGAACTTGTTGGCCACAAAAACTTTCGTGTTTGGTATGACCCAGGGAACATCCTGTATTATTCAGATGGCAAGCTTGACCCAGTCGCCGACGCTGCTACCGTGGATGGACTTGTGGTTGGGATGTGCATCAAAGATTACAAACATCCAAAAGATGTTATGGTTACACCGGGCACAGGCCAGGTTGACTTCCGTGGCGTTCTGGCACG
>CAZKOQ010000435.1:0-2689 GCA_964554425.1 uncultured Pirellulales bacterium
AATAACAATGAACAACGAACTACGAACTATTCAAAACAAACCCAATCAAACCCAAACAAACCCAAATTTAACGCAAACGACAGCGTCATTTTATTAGTTTGGCGATTTGTTTGAATTGAGGGTGGTCGGCGGTCTTGAGAAGCTCAAATAAGGCCATCTCGGTGGTGGTTACATTTACACCTGCGGCGGACATTGTGTTTATTGCGACCTCTTTATTGTGTAAACTCCTGGAAGAGACGGCGTCGGAAATCACCTCAACTTCGTGTCCCTTGTGGAGCAAATCAATGGCTGTCTGGTAAACGCAGACGTGGGTTTCTATGCCGCAAAGTAAAATTTGCTTTCGGGTCAATTCTTTCAACTTAGTTTTGAATTGGTCGCAGCTATAGCAACTAAAACTTGCCTTATTTATCGGCTCAATGTTACTTAAAAGCTCGGCGATTTGCGGAATGGTTGGGCCGAGGGCGTCCGGGCACTGCTGGCACCAAATAATCGGAATGTTAAGGATTTTCGCGGCATAAATAAGTATCTGGATATTTTTGAAGAGGGACTCTTTATCGTGCATAAGCTGGGCGAGCTTGCCCTGGACATCGATGACGACCAGGCAGCAGTTTTCAATTTCGAGCATCGGCAATTTTCCAGATTAAATAAAAGAAGCCCCCAAATGAATTTGGAAGCTAAATATTTGCGACATTATATGCGCCGTAAAGAAGCAATTCATTATTTGCCTGATAATACCGTAATCACCAAGCTAACATTCCCTTTGGTCTGGAACGGGCCGGCGGAAGTTTTGATTGTTTTTGGCCAGCCGGTCAAGACGGGCTTTGGAATTCTGGGAGCGGCGGCAAACCCGGAGACCCTTTTGTCAATTGCGGCCAAGACCTCCTTGCCGGGCAGAAGCTCCGTAACACCATTCAAAGCGGCAAAATCTTTTGCCACCCGGATAATCCTTTCGGTGGTCTGCTGCCGGGCAATTTCGATAATCTGGCGGGCAGTTATGGCCTCAACAACGACGTCGCGGCCAAAATCGGGAGTCTGAACAAACATCTCTGCCGAATCAAGCTGTGGCCAGATAGTTTCGAGGTCGGCCAAGAGCAAATCCAGGCCTTTCGGCGTGCAGGCGAGGACGTATTCGCTCCTGTCGGAGTCGCGGGTCAGAGTGGTGCAATTCAAGAGGTCGTTGTCAGCAACGGCCCTGCTAATGGAGGCGTCAACCTCAACAAAGGAGCTTGTTCTCAATTCGAGCCGGCCCGCAAATCCGACCGCCATAGTGGCCGGTTTTAATTCGAGCGGCCTGGGGATTGGGGGGATGTTGCGAGTAGCAATGGTGGCCGTGGGTTGAGGAGAAACTTCAGGGGACACGATAGTGTAAACTACCGCGGACAAAAGAGCTACCAGAGAGATAATAGCAGCAACGGATAGGACTTTGCGGATAAAAAGATGCCTAGCGCCGGCGAGCTGCTCGGCAGGCGAAGGCTGCTCGCCTAAAAGAGTTTTTCTTTCGAGAGAGGCAAGCACATTTTCCGCCAGTTGGGCCGGGGCAGCAGCAGAAGGCAAAGAACCAACCAGGAGCTTACACTTTTGCAGATGCTGCAGGCGGAGGCGAACTTGAGAGTCGTGGGCAGCCAAGCGATGGACTTCGGTTTGCTGTCTCGTGGAAAGCTGGCCATCAACGAAACTATTGAGCAACTCGTCTATTTTTGGATTCAACTTCATTACAAAGGTTCTCCAGAATTTCCCGCAGATTGTTTCTTGCCCTACTGAGCCGGCTTTTGACGGTGCCCAGCTCAATGCCGAGGACTTTAGCAATCTGAGCGTAATTCATACCTTCGATATCCCGCAGGACAATAACGGCCCTGTGGACATCATCTAAGCTTGTCAGAGCTTTGAGAGCCAAGCGACAAAGCTCTTTATTCTGAGCCAGCGCTGCGGGGTCAGGGGAGCTGTCATCACTTAAGAATTCCTGCAACGCCTGCCCGGCATCTTCGCAGTGCTGGTCGTCAGAGGCATCCAGAGACCTGGTCTGGAGCCGGGTGTTTCTCCGGCAGTAGTTCAAGGTCAAGTTCACAGCAATGCGAAAGAGCCAGGTATAGAAGCTGCTTCGGGCTTCGAACCTATCAATGTTCTCTAATACTTTGACAAACGCCTCCTGTGTAAGTTCCGCGGCATCATCGGGATTTGCACAGATTTTCAGTATGACGTTATGGATGCGGTCCTGGTATTTGAGGATAAGGCGCTCCATAGCAGTGGAGCGGCCAAGGCGGCACTGCTCGACCAGCAAGGCATCATCAACATTATTAGTATTAGGGAGTTGCGTCACGCTTTGTCCCTTAATAAGAACGAAAACGGGTCAAAAAGTTCCCATAATAATAGGCAAAGACGCATAGCATTTGTTTCGGTAAAAACTGCTCCGTCAAATACCGGCTGCGAAAAAGATTGTATGTTATCAGATATGATGGCAGATGGCGTGCTTTCGGTCAATCTAATTTACAGAGCTGCACAAAACGGCGTTTGTTAAAAAGGCCATTTATTACCTTTCTTCAAAAACAAAAGGGCCTATGCCGAAATAATCGGCATAGGCCCCGTTAACATAATGATATGGATTCCTGCTTCCGCAGGAATGACAAATTCAATGCACTTGCAACAGAGCACCAATAACAGTTACGGCGTTACGGACATACCGTCATTGAGC
>CAZKOQ010000436.1:0-2673 GCA_964554425.1 uncultured Pirellulales bacterium
AATCAACTGTGCATTTAATCGCAACAAGGCCTCTGCCGGCGGCGGGGTATATGTTTATTTTGGCAGTAGAGCGACTCTGAAAAACTGCACATTTATCGCCAACACAACCGGCGACGGCGGGGGCTTGTATAACAGCGGCGGTTGGTACGAGCATCCAAACAACGTTACTGTGGTAGCCGGCTGCACCTTCAGTGGTAACACCGCCTACTGTGGTGGTGGGATGTATAACGGCTGGAATCGAGGCGCTGCCGTTACTAACTGTCTGTTCTCAGGAAACTCGGCACGCAAAGGCGGAGGGATTTACTACTGTGCCTGCGAACAGACATTGAGAAACTGCACATTTAGCGGAAATCGGGCAGACGAAGGAAACGGCCTTGGCTGTGATTGGTGCGGGGCAGACGAAGTAAGCGACATCAAAATAACAAACTCTATCTTCTGGGATGGCGGGGATGAAATATTCAACGGGGATGGATCAGAGATTGTTGTTACCTATAGCGATGTTCAAGGTAGCTGGCCGGGCGAAGGTAATATTAACATCGACCCGTGCTTTGCAAACTCTGGATATTGGGACCCAAGCGGAACATCTCACGATGCAAATGACGACTTCTGGGTTGAAGGCGATTATCATCTTAAATCGCAGGCAGGGCGGTGGGAGCCGGAAACTCTAAGCTGGGTACAGGATGGAGTCACAAGTCTATGTATTGATGCAGGCGACCCGAGCAGCCCCATCGGTTTAGAGCCTTTTCCCAACGGTGGTATTATCAATATGGGGGCTTATGGCGGAACGGCCGAAGCCAGCAAATCGTATTTTGGCCAGTCGGCCTGCGAAACTATCATCGCCGGCGACATAAACGGCGACTGCAAAGTTGACCTTTGGGACCTCGCTATTATGACCTCCCACTGGCTGGAAGAACATTAGGGGGTAGAGAATGTCGAACGCCGAATTTCGAATGACCAATAACCAATTAACCAGTAACTAATTAACCACTAACTGGCTTTTCGTTTTGCTTTTAAGCCGCATCCGCGTTCTCTGCGAACTCTGCGGTAAATCAATGGGGGTATAGAAATGACTCAATCTCAAACCATCACAGACACCCAAAAAGCAGCTTCCATTTATTCTAAACTTCGCCGGACTATGCCGAAGAACAAGAGGGACTTAAAAAACTACGTCAAAGTCTTTCTGGGCATCGACGTCCCTGACAAAAAAATCTGCCCCGACCACAGTAGCCCCCTCGACTACCTCTGGCACGCCTTCTCTATCGACTTCCACAGCGATTTAGTTTGTCATTCTGAGCGAAGCGAAGAATCTGGCACGCGAAGAAGTAATGCCGATTGTATTGTCTGGGCAAACCGCTGCGGCGGCAAAACCCAGCTCGCCGCCGTCGCCACACTTTTAGACTGCATCTTCAAAAATGGCTGCAAGATCAGAATCCTCGGCGGCTCAGGCGAGCAGTCCGCCAGGATGTATGAATACTTAACCGGTTTTTTATCCCGCGGCTACGAGTCTTTTCTTGCAGGCCCTGCCCTCAAATCTAAATGTCACTTCGTCAATGGCTCATCTGTCGAGGTCCTCACGCAATCGCCCACAAGCGTCCGTGGCCAGCACACGCATAAGCTTCGCTGCGATGAGGTCGAGCTTTTTGACCCCGATGTCTTTGCCGCCGCAAAATTCACCACCCACAGCGTCGCTAATCTACTCGCAGCGATGGAGCTAATTAGCACAATGCACCGCCCCTACGGCTTAATGCAAAAAGCGGTTTCATCTGCGATTCAGCTCGGAACGCCCATCTTCAAATGGTGTATCTGGGAGGTGATAGAGAAATGCACCGACAGAACCTGCTCGCAGTGTCCTCTGTGGCCTGATTGTGAGGGCAGAGCTAAACAATCTAACGGCTATCTGAAAATTGACGACTGCATCACGCAGATGCGCCGCGCCAGCCGCGCGGCTTATGAGGCGGAAATGCTCTGCAAAAAGCCATCGCTTGAAAATGTCGTCTTCAATGAGTTTGAGCCGGATATTCATATAAAACCGGTCGATTATGACCCGAATCTGCCGCTCTATCGCTCGCTGGATTTCGGTTTCGTCAATCCGTTTGTCTGCTTGTGGCTTCAGGTCGATGACGCAGGCGTCGTGCGGGTAATTGATGAGTATGTCCGTAGCCGTGCCACAATCGACATCCACGCTGCCCAAATAAAGAGCCGAACGCCCGGCGGCGAAGAAAAAGTCGCTGCTACCTTTTGCGACCCGGCTGGAGCCGGCGTCAACGATGTTACCGGCACAAGTGTCGTGCGGGAGCTGCGCGAACAGGGGATAGTAACTCGCTTCAGGAAAAGCTCCATATTAGAGGGCATTGAGCTTATCCGTCGCGCCATTCGCTCTGGCGACAGCCGAAGCTCACTTCTTATCTCGCCCCGCTGCCAGCGATTGATTGAAGCGCTCCAGTGCTATCATTATCCCGATTATGGCAGCGCTGTTGACGAACTGCCCCTAAAGGACGGGCTTTACGACCACCCCATTGACGCCCTACGCTATTTTTTCGTCAACTACCGCCATAGTCCCAAATCCTCCGCCAGACGGTATTAAAAGACCAAAACAAGGGATATTTGAACAAAAATACAAAATTTTCTATTTTTCAGAAGAAATCCTTTACAATATGCCGAAATTTATAGTAT
>CAZKOQ010000437.1:0-2672 GCA_964554425.1 uncultured Pirellulales bacterium
ACGAAACTATTAAAAGCACGAAGCACGAAACTCGAAATCCTAAACAAATCCGAAATTCAAATGACCAAATGTTCAAAAAAAATCTCCTAAATAACCCCCGATTACAACCCCTGCCTACGACGTGCAGAGGCAGGCTTTCGAGGGCAGGATTGCGGGGATAAGTATTCTGATATTGCCACGGCCTACGGCCTCACAATGACGTGAGATTCTTCGCTGCGCTCAGAATGACAAAGGGGAGATTGCCACGTCGCTTCGCCCCTCGCAATGACAAACCTTTTTCGTATGAAGGCAAGGGGGCTGTGCGGAAGGTCCTCATACCGATATTCCTGCCGGAGTTTATCTTCCGGATTCGTACCTGGCTATTATTGCTTTATCGGCGGATGCGCTACGGCTACGCATTCCGCAAAATCCCACTTACGCAGGGCAAATACGCAATCGTTGACCCGGAAGATTACGAGGAGCTTACGAAATATAAATGGTTCGCAAAAAGATTCAAAGGGAGATTTTACGCAGGGCGGACAGTCAAAAAGAAAACCGTGAGGATGCACCAGGCAATAATAGGTGATGTGGAGGGGAAGGTCATCGACCATATCAATCATAACGGGCTTGATAACCGCAAAGCGAACCTTCGTTTTGTTACAACACAGCAGAACAGTTGGAATAGACGCAAGAACAGAGGCAATTACAGCTCACGATATAAAGGTGTCGCCTGGTCAAAGAGCAGGAAAAAGTGGAGGACGAAGGTAAAATGCAACGGCAGGGTGATATCTATTGGTCATTTTGATGATGAAAGAGCGGCAGCGATGGCTTATGATGCTAGGGCAAAGAAACTGTTCGGAGAATATGCAGCACCGAACCTGCCCTTATCCAAAGAGCGAGGGCAGAAAAAAAGCCGAAAGAGTTGCGAGGTAACTGTTTGAATGGTATAATACCGGGGTGTGTTTGAGAAACCTGACTTGCGAGGAGTGACGCAAAATGAATAAGAAAGACCAGCCAGAGACCCGCAATCAGGGGGGCCTTGAGATAGTCGAGCCGATAGGCAAGCGCGTCCTTATCAGAAAGGATGAGGACAAGAAGCGGACCAAAGGCGGCATACAACTGCCTGACAATATAGAAATCCCGACGATAACCGGGCGGGTCGTAGCGGTCTCCGTCGAGGTTGAGAATTCTGCGGACATCCCGCTTCGCAAGTATGACAAAGTTCTGTTCAATCCAAAGGGCGCAATCCCTGTTGACTTCGAGGGCGACAATCGACTATTTGTGGTTGAAGTGGAGAACGTCGTGGCGGTCTTTAGAAAGACATAATCCCGCCCACCACAGCAATTCAAAAATCAAAATTCAAAGATAAAAATTGTGGAACTCATTAATTTTGATATTTGATTTATGTTTTGTTCCTGTTCCATGTGCGGGTCTAATTTTTATTGAAAGAAAAAAATATGATTAACAGAAGACGATTTATCCGTGCAGCCGGGGTGACTATTCTCGGCGCACGTGGTTTGGGCAGCACCGCAAAGGCCGATGATATCCAGGGCATAGCAGGGGAGTCCGCTGAATCTAAAAAAGCGCAGATGTATGTGGGGACGCAAGGAAGTGCGACAGATAAGATGCTGCAATTTTATAAGCGCTGCGGCGTGGATAACGTGTGCGGCGAACCGACAGGCGAGTGGACGGTTGAGGGACTTCTGCAATTGAAGAAGCGATGTGAGGCGAACGGCATTAGTCTGGATATGGTGCCGCTCGGGATGCCGACCTCTGTTGGGCTGGTCGGTGAAAAGGCATATCGCGACAGGCAAATCGAGCAAACGTGTGAGCAAATCAGAATGGTGGCGAAAGCGGGTATTGCAGCCATTAAATACAATTTATCTGTACTTTACGTCTTGCGCACCGGGCACAGTCCGGGGCGTGGCGGGTCTATGTACAGCACATGGGCATTCCAGAAAGCGCCGAAAAATCTGTCGGAGGCGGCGCAGTTGCCGGCGGAGATTTTCTGGGAACGAATTACATATTTTCTGGAGAGAGTTATCCCGGTTGCTACTGAATACAAGGTAAAGATGACCTGTCACCCGCACGACCCGGGTGTGCCGGAGCCGGGCTACCGCGGTGAGGCCCGGGTGCTTGGGACGGTCGAGGGACTTAAAAAGTTTATTGAAATTTCACCAAGTCCTTATCACGGGCTTAATTTCTGCGCAGGGACTATTGCCAGTAATCTACACAATCCCGCCGGCGAGATTTGTGATGTAATCCGCTATTTTGGGGAGCGCAAGAAGATATTCAATGTGCACCTGCGCAACATTCGAGGCGGGCGTGACAATTTTCAGGAAGTTTATCCTGATGAGGGTGACGTCGATATGTATAAAGTGGTGACGGTCTTGAAGGATGTTGGCTACAGTGGAATGGTGATGCCGGACCACGTGCCAACTCATCCAGAAGACCCAGACCAGCTTCAGGGCTTTGCCTTTGCGTTCGGATATATCAAAGCCCTAATCCAGGTCGTGTATGCCGAATCTTGAAACATCCCTTTAGACATTGCTTGCTACGAGATGATTGATTATCGCATCTTCTTTGATGATTGTGCTTGGCGCATTACCCGTTTTTAGGTATCCTGTGCCGCAGAATTCGTGTAACTTGATAGAAGAGACGTTGGTTATGAAAGTTATGGCAATGTCACCTTT
>CAZKOQ010000438.1:0-2669 GCA_964554425.1 uncultured Pirellulales bacterium
TGGCTTCGCATTACCAAACGCGGTGATCGTTACGAATACTCAAGCAGCGCGGATGGTGAATCATACCGGTCCCACGGCGAGCTGCCGTGGGGCGATGGGAGCCCAAAGTGGCTCGGGCTGGTGGCTAAGAACGGCTCCAATAGCAGCGCTCTGGAGATCGACGCATCTTTCGATTTCTTCGAGGTCGGGTCCGTGTCGATTGGGGTCAAGCCTTCGCTGCCTTCGGCTGGCTCGAGAGAATCCACACCGCCTTCAGCCAGTACGACCGAGCCGACTCAAGAAAAGTTTGATAATGCTGCTATTGTCCGTAAAGCCATATCTGACCGGTTAAACAAGGAACCCAATGTATTGACCACGGAAGATTATGAGAACACTACAACATTAGACCTTTCCAGCACGGCGGTCTCTGACCTTACGCCGATAAAGGCCCTTAACAACCTGCAACTGCTTGTGCTTAACCGCACGGCGGTATCTGACCTTATGCCGCTCAAAGAACTTAAAAACCTGCAAGTGCTTTGGCTTAACAACACGCAGGTCTCTGACCTTTCGCCGCTAAAGGAAATCAACAAACTGCAAGAGCTTTGGCTTACCGACACGAAGGTTTCTGACCTTACGCCGATAAAGGCTCTTATTGGGCTGCAAGAGCTTTACCTTTCCGGCACGCAGGTCTCTGACCTTTCGCCGCTCAAGGAACTTAAAGAGCTGAAAACGCTTTCCCTTGACGGCACGAAGGTCTCTGACCTTACGCCGCTCAAGGAACTTAAAGGACTGCAAGGGCTTGGCCTTAGCAACACGCAGGTCTCTGACCTTACGCCGCTCAAGGAACTTAAAGGGCTGCAAGGTCTTAGCCTTGGAGGCCCGGCTGTCTCTGACCTTACGCCGCTCAAGGTTCTTATTAATCTGCAAGAGCTTCAGCTTTCCGGCACGGCGGTCTCTGACCTTACGCCGCTCAAGGAACTTACTGGCCTACAACGGCTTCGGCTTCAAGCTACGGCGGTCTCTGACCTTACGCCGCTCAAGGAACTTAAAGGACTGCAACAGATTGGCCTTAGCAAAACGCAGGTCTCTGACCTTACGCCGCTCAAGGAACTTAAAGGACTGCAACAGCTTGTCCTTAACAACACGAAGGTCTCTGACCTTACGCCGATAAAGGAACTTAGCAAACTGACATTGCTTAACCTTGCCGACACGGCGGTCTCTGACCTTACCCCGATAAAGGCCCTTATTGGGCTGCAATCGCTTGACCTTAGCAACACGAAGGTCTCTGACCTTACGCCGATAAAGGAACTTACCAAGCTAAAATGGCTTCGCCTTCAAGGCACGGCCGTCTCTGACCTTACGGCGATAAAGGAACTTACCGACCTACAATGGCTTGTCCTTGACCGCACGGCGGTCTCTGACCTGACGCCGATAAAGGAACTTAAATGGCTGAACGCGATTTACCTTTCCGACACGAAGGTCTCTGACCTTACGCCGCTCAGGGCTTTTATTAATCTGCAATCGCTTCAGCTTTCCGGCGCGGAGGTCTCTGACCTTACGCCGCTAAAGGCCCTTATTTGGCTGAAATCGCTTGACCTTTCCGACACGAAGGTCTCTGACCTTACACCGATAAAGGAACTTACCGACCTAAACTGGCTTCGCCTCGACGGCACGGCGGTCTCTGACCTTACGCTGATAAAAGAACTTACCGGCCTACAACACCTTGACCTTTCCGGCACGAAGGTGTCGGATGAGCAGGTAGCCGAATTGAAAAAGGCACTGCCGAATCTGTCGATTATTCGATAAAGGCCGAGCCACGAGAAACGAGCGACGAGTCACGAGGTAATCTGCCTCCCGACACTGTCGGCAGACTACTTTCCGCCTTAGCAGAAGAGAGATGAGTTTTTGGTTTTCCTTTTGATGGTTGAAATGTCCCTGTATAAGTTTATGCGTATATACTTATAAACTCTTTCGTCAAGATTCTTTACGGAATTAAGTATTAAGACCCGGAGCCACAGATTTTTGGCCCCGCCCGAAACCGCCAGCAGACTTTTATCCGCCCTGGCCGAAGAGAGCATAGAAAACCAAACCTGACTTTTTGACGAGGATGGTTAAGGTCTGTCAAAATATTGATATATGGCCGGAAAATTTATTCCTTTGTTATTCTTTCAGTTGAAAAAACAATCAGAAGGGTTGAATTTTAATGACAAGTTCTTTATTCTATTGGAAATGAGGCTCAGCGGTGGCAGAATATGTCCGAGGAGCAAAGACAGGCAGAGATGGATAGGATGAGGGCTATGAGAGAACGCTGGGAGAATATGTCCGAGGAGGAGCAGCAAGCGGCTATGGAACGAGGTCGGCAGCGATTTGAGGAGTGGCGGCGGAGCGACCGGGTCGAGCTTCCAGAGATGACTCTGGATTAAGGGAGGCGAAGGGAAGCGTATTGATAATTTACTCGGCTTAAAATTTTATATTTGATTTTACACAAACACTTTGATATACTATCTTATCAAAGAGTATTATTGTTGTTAATTAATAAAATTAATGGATTGGTAATTTTTGAAAGGTGTCAATTATGGAAAAGAAAACGATTCTTTTAGCTTGTCTTATCACGCTGGCTGTTCTGGGTGGACAGCTCACCTTTGCCCTCGACCCTATGGGACCGCCGACCGCCGGTCTGCAAAAAGGCC
>CAZKOQ010000439.1:0-2665 GCA_964554425.1 uncultured Pirellulales bacterium
TTTTATCTCCGCTAAACTAAATTGCTAACAAAACTTGTCCGGCGTAGCTCAGATGTTGTTTATCAGGGCGAAGTCGGACGTATTGCATATTGTGTTTGGCAGAAAAGAGGTATTATGACGGCAGAATCCGGTTTGAAATGGCTGTTGCGTTTTATCGGCATCACAACAATACCTGCTTTCATTGCGGCTGTGATGCCGCAACCGTGGCTTATATTCTTTATCCATAAGGCAGAACCCGGCTTGTCAGTCGGGATTCTGGTAACGTATTTGGCTAGGATACTGATGCTTATGTATGCTTTTGTAGGATTGCAGTGTTTTATCTTCTCTTTCGACATAAGACGATACCTGCCTCTGATTTGGATAATAGGCGTTGGGACTGTGGTTGTTACCATTATTGGTCTGATTGTCCTCTTCGCTGGTGTAGCGCCGGCGTATCGTGTCGGTTTGTTCTGGTTTGTCCTTGGCGATTGTATAGACGGTCTTGTCAAGGGTGTCCTGCTTGTAATCCTTCTTTTACGTATCCCGCACTGCGAATCTAATTATTGACGTATTGGAGTTATTTGTCCGCCTGAGGCGGATCAATTTCATCAAACGTCGGGCGTCTAACGTAACCGATACGAGCCGCGCCACCGTTTAACGATATATGAATCCTCCGTGCCTTGGTGTCTTTGTGGCGGAATCACATAAACGAATCTTGACTTTTTATCTCCGATAAACTAAATTGTTGTCACGGCGAAACGTAAGCGACCCGTCCTCCACAGACCCTTGGGGCGAAGGTTGGAAGTCGAAAGTGCTGTATATTATTATGTTTCTCAAAAGGCTCGAAATGAGAACCTGTCGGGGCATAACAAAAAAAATCACCTTCTGCAGGAAGCCAACAGGCGGCAAATGGCTTTGCTACCAACATCGAAGACAGCCGATATACTTCATCGTCGTAGCACTTACAGGCGTATTTTTTTCGTATATTTCCGGTTTCTTGCCAAAGCCAAAGTTTTATTTACGTTGGGAAAACAACATCTACGCTTCTCCTTCATCGGTTACCCTTTACAAGGGAGATTGGTTCGAGAAGACTCGCATTACTGTTTGGAATCGTAGGGACAAGCCGGTATATTCCGTATGGGTAAAGATAGGAGTCGTAGGTGAAGGTGTCACATCTGAATCCATCAACATCAATATACCTCCCAAGAGTTCAATGCTTGAAGGTCATGTCGGTAATTTTTTTGTTTCAGGCGACACCTACGGAATCAGTGCCATAGACTCTTCAGGACATGAGGCAGTTTATATCGTTATTCATACAATTCAACCCGCATCATATATAGAATTTATTGTCTCGGGTTCTATCCCCGTTCAGAGTCATGCGACAGTTAAAGTTCTTTCCTTCTCAGCAACCCAAGAAACAATGCAAGAAAGGGAAAACGCATCGTCTTTTAATTTCAAACCGCCAGAGAACATGAAAATAAAGGGTATTGGATTAATAATGCGAAAAGGCTCGCAATGACATACTTTAGTGAAACGCAGAATAGGACTGTTGTTCTGTCGCAGTTTGTTTGAGTGGTTGTCATGCTGAACGAAGTGAAGCATCTGGCCATCGCACGTCAGATTCTTCGCTGTGCTCAGAATGACAGCGTTCATCATTTAACCTGCGACATAGCACTATGAATTTATTAGAGATTCTGCTGCACAGTTTGTGGAGTAAAAACAACGGAGATAATGGAAATGGATTCGGGAGACCTTGAAAAATACAGTTCTGCGATGACGCTTTCGGATATGGAAATATTTGTGTTTCCGGAGCTGATGTTCGCCATTCTTCTGGCGGATATTATGAGCCCGGTTATCTGGCAGTGGCGGCAGCTTGACTGTTTCAAAAAGTTAGAAGGCAAGAGCAGCTACAAAAAATTGCTGCGGCTGCGGCAGTTCATAATGGATGAATTTGACTTCAACCTTGACCTCGAAACCTGGGGCCTTACAACTAAAGATAAGGAACTTGCGCGGTTTGAGAAGTTTATTCCTCCTGACGAAATAGCTAAAAGCAATGCCCTGTTCGGCTATGAAGGCGACAAATACTATTTTGACGTGGATATCCGCAAACACTTCGGGCTGGATAAATATGATAGCGACATCATCCCGTATTGGAAGACGGAAACAATTGAGGCGATGAATGCCTTTCGTCTTAAAGATGGCTACAAGACGGCAGCCGGCGAATGTGTGTCGCTGGCGGCGCTTTATGCCGCCGCTGCGTTCATCGTTTGCGGAATACCGTTAGAAGATATTTATATGATTTTGACCCCGCTTCACTCGCAAAATTTCTTAGACGTTCAGGACGGGATTCTGACCAACAACAGGCGGCTGGTTACCAGGACGATGTGGTTCAACGGCACAGAGACCTCCGAGAAGGCCCAGCGTGCACTTCGCAATGAAAACGTTACGATTGTCGCCCATTCGTCCGGTTACGTGCATTGTTTGTATAGAGATGCGACAATAGACAAGAGAGCTTATCAGCATTTTATCGAACGGCTCGGTTCGTATCTATCAGCCGACTTGACACTTGAGGTTTTTGCCAGTTTTCTGCGGTCTCACCCCCAGTATCAGAAACACTTTCAGCTTTGCCGTGATTGTCACGGCCAGCCGAAATTTTTAAGGGCCGAAGTCCTGTTTCATTACGAGC
>CAZKOQ010000440.1:0-2643 GCA_964554425.1 uncultured Pirellulales bacterium
GCTCGAACTTTTTAATAAATTGGCAAACTATTTAGGTGTAGCAATCCATTAATACTAAGGTTAGCTCGGTGGTTAAAAAAAGAGCAAGCGGCATACTTTTACATATAAGCTCGCTGCCATCTCGATACGGAGTTGGGGACTTTGGCCCGGATGCTTACAGGTTTGTTGATTTTCTCGTGCAGGCCAAGCAGCATTACTGGCAAGTTCTGCCCTTCAGCCCACTTTCTCCCAAAAACCATTACTCTCCTTATAACGGCTTATCGG
This sequence comes from uncultured Pirellulales bacterium, assembly GCA_964554425.1. Taxonomy (GTDB): domain Bacteria; phylum Planctomycetota; class Phycisphaerae; order Sedimentisphaerales; family Anaerobacaceae; genus CAYWXK01. Next base: position 265 of record CAZKOQ010000440.1, read on the forward strand.
CATTTGCAGGGAATACCTTATTTATCAGCCCGGAGCAATTGTTTGTTCAGGGTCTTCTGTGTCGCGATGACTTGCACAACATACCTGCTTTCTCCACAACGCAGGTGAATTATCCAAAAGTCAGCCATCTCAGAAGTAAGCTGTTCGATGCCGCTTTTGAGAGATTCAGAGGCACACAAAAAAAGACTCATTACGACCAATTTTGCGAGCAAAACAAAGACTGGCTTCAGGATTACGCTATTTTTATTGCGCTGCGCCGCCATTTTCAGGACCATTTGTGGTGCAACTGGCCCGTAGAACTAAGAGACAGAAAAAACAACTTTACTTTTCTAAATCCCCGTATTCGCAGGAACATCGAACGAGAAAAATTTCTCCAATATGTATTTTTCACTCAATGGTTCTCTCTACGAGGTTATTGCCGTCAATATGGCGTCAGAATAATCGGCGATATTCCCATTTATGTATCTTATGACAGTCCGGATGTGTGGGCACATCCAGAACTATTCAAACTAAACAAATCAAAAAGACCTATTTTCGTAGCCGGTGTCCCACCGGATATTTTTAGCAAAACCGGTCAATTATGGGGCAATCCAATTTATAACTGGAAAACCTTGCGAAGCACCGGCTACCGGTGGTGGATTCAACGGGTAAAGCACAACCTGCGATTGTTTGATATGGTGCGTATTGACCACTTCAGAGGATTTGTTGCCTACTGGCAAGTTCCGGCTCATTGTAAAACCGCAGTCGCTGGAAAGTGGGTAAAAGGACCTGGCGATGATTTCTTCAACCGTCTGCTTAAACATGCTTCTTCCAAACGTATAATTGTTGAAGATTTGGGATATATAACGCCGAACGTTCGGCGAGTAATCGAAAAGTTCAAGTTCACCAATACACGGGTTCTTCAATTCGGCTTCGAGGCAGACGTGTCAAAAAATCCTCACTACGTTGACAATTGTTTACCACAATCCGTTGTCTATACCGGCACACATGACAACAATACTGCGGTAGGCTGGTTTGAGAACGAAGCAACAGCCACACAAAAACAAAGACTTTTTGATTATTTAGGCCATAGGGTCAGTGTTAATAGAATTCACTGGGAACTAATAAAACTGGCAATGAGCTCTGCGGCCAATACAGTTATTATACCGATGCAGGATATCTTGGGTTTGGGCCAGGAATCGCGAATGAATCGCCCCGCCTCAGTGAGAGGTAATTGGAAATGGCGGCTTGAATCCCGACAAATCAGAAACTCAATAAGTGAAAAACTGGCCAAAATAACGCAAGTATATGGCAGGGTCTATGAAGATGCGACGTAGCCCACCATACAAGAGGACCTCGACAAGATTGTATAGATGAGCGCCAAGACCGCAGCCAGGGTCTTGCTATCGGCACACTGGCGAAAAAGAACTATGCTACCTCATAGAGTTCGCAGTTCGGCACCGACAGAGTCGGCTAAACTCCGGACGATGTCGGCCTGAAAACGGTCAACAGCATCGTGGGTCAGCGTGCCATCTTCATCTCTGAAGCGAAGCGACAGCGTAACGCTCTTTTTGGCTGGCGGGATACCCTTGCCACGGTATATACCGACAAATTGAATACTCTCTAACTTGACAGACGCTTTTTCTTTAACGGCTCTAAGAATATCAGCCCAGCGAACCATCTGGTCCACAACAATAGAGAGGTCCCGCTGAATTGCCGGAAATCTTGGAATAGGTTTAACCTTTACAGTGCCCTTATACAACGATAAAAGCGGCTGTAAATCCAGCTCCGCAACGGCAGGCGAAAGCTCGCCGAAATCAAACCTTTCTCTAACCGTTTTCGAAACAACGCCGGCTGCACCGATTGCCTTACCATTTACTACAATCCGAGCACCAGCTTGTGACCAGATGAGGTTTGTCGGCACAAAAATAGTTTCAGCATCTCTATCAACGGTCTTTGCAAGCCCCTCAATCACACCTTGCAGAACAACCAGGTCGCTATCGCACACCAGCGCCAGCTTAGCATCCTCGACCGGCAGCGTATTTTTTTTGCCAGGCGGTATAAAGGTATCTGCAATTTCAAATATCCTGCAAGGAGAGTTTTTTACATTAAGATTTGTCTTTAGAACGGCAAGCAAAGAACCAAGAAGCGTCTGGCGAAGCAAATTAGCACCTTTCCGCGATATATCCGTAACGGCCAGGTGCTCTTTCGCATCGACTTGCGCAAAAAGCCGGGCAACGGAATTATCGACAAAGCTGACATTGATTGTCTCATAAAAGCCGCAGCCATTTAGATATGCCCCAATCGCTCGCATCAATTTCTGACGAGTGTCAATCGGCGATACCTCTATTTTGATTTTTCGTTCGGTCGGTATCTTGTTATAACCATAGATACGTGCGA
>CAZKOQ010000441.1:0-2636 GCA_964554425.1 uncultured Pirellulales bacterium
GCAATACACTGCCACGGCAATCCGCTTATCGTCGAAATGATAATGCAGCTACTCGAGCGAAACGGCGTTGTGCTGCTCTCATCGGAAGAGCTTTTGGCCAAAATGCTAATTGCAGAAAAGCCGGCCAATACAATCGCGGTCGAAGCCAAATTGGCACAGTTGAAGGCACAGACAATCCAGGGCACAAAAATAATCGCAAATCAAATCGAGGGCGGCCTAAGCAAGAAGGCAGCACAGTGGCTACGCAATATTGATGCAACTCCTCTTGAAGAAATAATATCCGAAGCCGAGCGGATATTTCGGGACAGCCAAATTGCCAAGTTAATTATTTATGGATACACAGTAGTTCTGGCGGGCCCGCCGAATACCGGCAAAAGCACGCTCTTAAACTGCTTGGCCGGCCGACAAAAGGCGATTGTAAGTGACATCAAAGGCACAACCCGCGATTTGGTGTCGGCTCGATGTCAGTTTGGCCCTCTTTCTGTTGAGCTAATCGACACTGCAGGACTGGATGAAACGCTTGCAGTAGCCCCCAGAGATACAATTAAAAAAGCTGCTCAGAAAAAGACCTTCGAAATCATAGAGCAAGCCGACCTGATTCTGCTGGTTCTTGATAATAGCCAGGATGAAAATTCCATCGACAGCCGCCTTTTAAGAAAAATTGCAAACAAAAAAGTTTTGACTGTCTTAAACAAATCCGATTTGCCTGCCAAATGCGATGCCGGCAGACTTCCCAGAATTTTAAGCAGCACGGTCCAAATAAGCGCCAAATTCGGTACCGGAATTGAAAACCTGACGCGGAAAATCCTGCAAATCTGCGGCGTTGCTGACTTCAATTTGCAAACCCCCGTCTGTATAACCTGCCGACAGGAAAACCTCCTAAAACAATTAACAAAAGTCAAATCCAAAAAGCACGCACTCGCTCTGGTAACGGAGTTGTTAAACGGCCAGATTCGGATATAATCTGCCCTTATGGCTGGCATAACCGAAAAACTTACGCCTGCGATGAAGCAGTTTCACCAGTTCAAGCAAAAATACCCCGGCTACATATTATTTTTGACTATTTTTATAAAAATATTCCTTCCTTTATTGCTTCACTGACGATGCCTATTTGCTTTTTCTTGGCTTCAAATTCTTCAGGCGTGTAACATAACGGCTCTATCTCTATAGGCCAATGCTGCCAGAAATCGTACATTAAAGCAGAACGCTTGCTAAAAAAAATACCTCTGAAACCTTCGGAAACCAGGATTATATCATAGTCGCTATCTTTCAAGTGCTCGCCTCGAGCCCTGCTGCCAAAGAATATGGCCTGGTTTATATTATACTCTTTTCTTACTTTTTGTAAGAAATCAGCTATTCTTGAATCTGCTTCTTTACCCATTCGACTACCTGTTCAGCGGTCTTAAGGTGGCGGGCTGCGATACTCTCGTCATACAACTCAGCAGGAACGCCCACTGCCATATCGGGGTAGCGTGTGCTCAAATACTCCGGGTTCAAATCTCTTATTCCGGAAAGCATATACTCTGGGACATCCGCTTTCCTGGCAAGATAGATTATCGAATGACCCTTTGGAAACTCTCTTAACTTGTATAAACATAACGCTTTTAACGCCTTCTCAACAGTCTGCTGAGACGCAAAAACAGACATATAAAAATCGTATGATTTTTTACTGTTCCTCGCGCTTTTTAAGTCGGCTTCTGCCTGCTTGAACCAGTTTGTTACTTCTTCTCTCATATCAGCTTATTATAACACGATATAGACCTTTTAGCCATACCCTCACGAGACAACCACCTAAATCAATTGCCTCATTAAAGCCAAACCACCTCGACGATAACATTGCAAATCCAAGGCTTATCATCCTGTTTTATTTTCTCTATTTTCTTGTTGTTGTAAAGAGACAAATATAAAAAACCTCTTACCTTGTTAAACGGGCCGCTCTGTGTATAATCTCGCGGTATGGCTGCCGAGACCGAAAAACTTACGCCTGCGATGAAGCAGTTTCACCAGTTCAAGCAAAAATACCCTGACTGCATACTGTTTTTTCGGATGGGCGATTTCTACGAGACCTTCTACGAAGACGCCAAGGTGTGCTCGAAGGTCCTTGGGCTGACCCTGACCAGCCGAAACAAAGGCGATAATCCTATCCCACTGGCGGGCGTTCCATATCACGCGGTTGATGGGTATCTAAAAAAGATGTTAGAGGCCGGCTATAAGGTCGCCGTCTGCGAGCAGGTTGAAGACCCCAGGACCGCAAAGGGCGTCGTCAAGCGCGACATTGTTCGTATTGTTACCCCCGGCACGCTCACCGACGATATTCTGCTGGACGCGAAAAAGGATAATTTCCTCTGCGCAATCGCTTTGGGTGCAAAAGACCAGGCAGCAATCAGCTGGGTTGATATTTCAACCGGCCACTTTTTTGCTCAGCAGCTTCCCGAAAAAAAAATGCTCGATGAGCTGCTTCGGCTATCACCAGCCGAGTGCCTGCTGCCCGACAGACGCGGCGAACTGTTTGAAGCCGAAACACGAAAGCTTGCCAGAGACATCACACAATTAACAAAAGCCAGCTTGACCGAGCGACCAAGCTGGTATTTCGACCCATATCAGGCGAGGCAGAGGTTGCTAAAACATTTTGGAGT
>CAZKOQ010000442.1:0-2633 GCA_964554425.1 uncultured Pirellulales bacterium
TTTCACACGATGTGTACTTTGGGACAGATGCGAACGCTTTAGCCAGTGCCGACAGGATGGCCCCGGAGTACAGGGGCAATCGCACGTTTACGAAGTTTTATCCTGGGCTATTAACTCGCTACACAACGTACTACTGGCGAATCGATGAGATATGCTCTGGCGGCATTACCAAAGGTGTAGTCTGGAGGTTTACTACTGGTGCCCCAGGACCAAAGGGAATGACCTGCTTCCCTTCCGATACACCTGTGTGGATAGATGGAGCACTTGTGCAAATCTCGAAGGTTACCGCTGGCCAGACGGTTGGTAAATTCGATTGTCTTGAGGAAACAGCATCATTAAAGCAAATCGAAGTTGTCCAGGAGCACGAGGGAACGTTTGAGTGTCTGGACATAACCCTTGAGAATGGAAACACCATCAGCGTGGTGGATTCGCATTGTTTCTTGCTCGATTGCGGGCAATGGGCTCCTGTGCAGAGTTTGACACCGGGTGCGAAACTCAAATCTTTGGAAGGGCTGGTCAACGTTAGGAGCATCGTAAAGCGAGAAAAGCCATTTATTGGCAAAGTATATAATCTCAAAATTAAAGACACAGATTGTTATTTAGTCGGCCAGGATGGCTTAATCGTTCGCGATTACTAACATACCACGCTGTAGCTGCTCACTTGACCGCAGCCGGTCTGTTGATTTTTATGATTTTGCCATTTTTGCTGATAATTGGCTTTGGCCATAGCCGAGAGTCAGTCTGCTCACGTCTGCTCTGAAAAAATCAATTCGCCCTTGAGCTAAAGCCCTGCTTTGTATATAATCAGCCCTGTTCTGACTAAAAAAAGGACGCACAATGAATGCAAGAACTATAAAATTTTCTATTTTCTATTTTCTATTTTCTACTTTTTTTGCGACCTCTGCCCTGATTTTCTCCGGCTGCGCAAAGGAGCAGCAAACTGAGGTGGCAATAAAACCGCTCCGTGTCACCGAGTCAAACAAGCTCGCCGTAATGCAGACAGCAGAGGATGTGCTTGTCGGGATGCACTTTGCTATCGAAAAAGCCGATCCGAATAGCGGCCAAATTCGGACCCGTCCTTTGTCGGGGGCGCAGTTCTTTGAAGTCTGGCGAGACGACAATGTCGGCTCATTTAACAAGGCCGAGGCAAACCTGCATAGCATCAGAAGAACCGTTGAGCTGCGAATATATCCGCAAGGCGAAAATACATACATCAATTGCACCGCTAAGGTCGCCCGATTATCGCTCCCCGAGAGCGAGGTCAGCAGCAGCGCCCGCGCATACCAGATGTTCTCCAGGAGCACCTCGTCTCTCCAGAAGATTCGGCTCAATCCCCAGCAGCAAGCGGATATGGCCTGGATTGACCTCGGCGAGGATAAACCGCTCGCAGCAGAAATCCTAAAGCGAATTGAGCAGCAACTCTCCCCACAAAACTCAAGCCCTAAATGACCGCTAAAATTGAAAATCGAAAATTGAAAATCGAAAATTCCAGAGTGCTTGTCTGTGGTGGTGCAGGATACATCGGCAGTAATATGACGGCAATGCTTGCCCGCGATGGACACAGGGCTGTCGTCTTCGACAATCTCAGCAAAGGCCACCGCTCTGCCGTCAAAGACGCCGAATTTGTCGAAGGCGATTTGGCCGACCACAAACTGCTCGTTAAAACGCTTACCGAATACAAAATTGATGCGGTGATGCACTTTGCCGCTCTTATCGAAGCAGAGGAATCAGTCAAGTATCCTTTGCGGTTTTATGATAATAATGTCAGTCGTTCGCGCACGCTGCTGGCGGCGATGGAAGCGGTCGGCGTAGAGAAATTTGTCTTTAGCAGCACCGCCGCCGTTTATGGCATCCCCCCAAAAGTGCCGATTACAGAAGATTCTCCGAAAGTGCCAATCAACCCTTATGGCGAGACAAAATGGGCAATCGAAAGGATGTGCCATTACCAGAGCCAAACAGGGAAACTGCGATACGCAACTCTTCGATACTTCAATGCCTGCGGAGCAGGCATTAAATCTCATCTCGGAGAAGACCACAGACCCGAATCGCATCTGATTCCGCTGATTATCCAGGCAGCAATGGGCAAACGCGATAGAATCCAAATCTATGGCACCGATTACGACACCCCTGATGGCACCTGCATTCGCGATTACATCCATATCGACGATTTGTGCACGGCGCATCTATTGGCGCTAAACAAGCTGGACGAAAAAAATGAGCTTATTTACAACTTAGGCAATGGCAGGGGCTGCTCTGTTCGAGAGGTCATTGAAGCGGTCAAAAAGGTATCGGGTAAGAGTTTCAAAGTCGTTGAGGCCGGGCGTCGGGCAGGCGACCCGCCAATCTTGACCTCCGATGCTGCGAAAGCAAAGGATGAGCTTGGCTGGAAACCGCAGCTGCCGGGACTGGAAGATATGCTCGCTACCGCCTGGCAATGGCATAACGACCACCCTGACGGCTATCCGGATTAAAGACCGTGCTAATCATTAACTCAAACCGACCGTTTTTGAACAAGAATCTCTCATAACTACCGTTTGACCATCCGGTTTTATATTCTTATAGCTGCCTACCCCTGATCATCAATAGTAAATCAGAAATCGTAAATGTGAAATTGAAAATTCTTCTTGCTTTTC
>CAZKOQ010000443.1:0-2632 GCA_964554425.1 uncultured Pirellulales bacterium
ATTCGTGTTCATTCGTGGTTACTTTTCTCTGCGTGCTCTGTGTCAAATCCGTGGTTTGTCCCTCGTCTGTCGTCTGTCTTCCGTCCTCCGTTGTCTGTTGTTTTCGTGCCTTCGTGGCTAATTTTTATTGAAAATACAAAAGGAGTTTGGTATAATATAGACAATTGGGGGAGGCCCCCCAAACGGGGCTGCGGAGAACCGCACGCAACGGAACAGCAGTTCCAAAGATAGACAAAAAAGGCACAGAATAATACTAATCCCGTGAAATCTGTGTAATCCGTGGTTATAAAATGCTGAACTTAATCTATTTACTGAAAATTCGTGGTTATTACCTCCGTGCAATTCGTGGACGAAATACGATAGACCAATTACGACTAATTATGCAAAACAAAGCCAATTTGTTGAATGTTCAAATGAACGTAACTATTGTTTTAACAGAGTATTATGAAAATGAATGACTTTGCAGACGCGGTGAAAAACAAACCCAATCAAACCCAATCAAACCCAATTGCAAACCAGCCGCCCCATTTTCAAAATTTCCGTCAAAAACCCTTATTTCCCAACTTTGTCCTCTTTTTTTGTTCTCTTTTTCCTCTTGCCTTATGCTCTGGAGTCTATTCACCAAAGGCCGACCCCTTTGTGCCTAAATTGGAATCTGTGTTAATCTGCGCAATCCGTGGTTGCTTTTGATTTTTTATTCTCATAAGTTCCCCGCAAATAAGATTTTAATTTCTCCCGCAATGGCGTATAATAGTATCCAGGCGGTTCTTTCTTGAGTCTGAAATGATATGAAGCCCATTCCTATAAAACCGACTGATGCCGAGCTTCTCACCCGCTACTCAAGGGGCGACGAAGCCGCATTCCACGAAATCGTAAGTCGTTACAAAAACAGTCTTTACGCATTTCTGCGGCAGTTTCTAAACCGCCAGGACTTGGTAGAGGATGTCTTTCAGGAGACCTTCCTTCAGTTGTATGCCAGCCGCAAAAGCTTTGATGACACCCGGCCATTACGGCCGTGGCTATTTACCATTGCCGCCAATAAAGCCAAGGATGCCCTCCGCAAATGGCAGCGGACAGCCGCCATACCAATCGGCACAATAGCCGACTCTGAGGAATCGTCTTTTGACGATATGCTCAACGTCCTTAGTGCCGATACTACAATGCCTTACGAAGAGCTTGAAAAAAACGAAACCGCCGCTCAGGTTGCGCAGACTATAACGAATATGCCGGAAAACCTGCGGGAAATCCTGCTTTTGGCCTATTTTCAAAAATTTTCTTACAAACAAATGGCTGAGATGTTAAGTATACCTATCGGTACAGTAAAAAGCAGGTTGCACACAGCCGTCGCTCGCTTTGCTAAAGAGTGGAAAGCAACTGTTGGGAGCAAGAAGGGCTAATGAGTATTCTTAACGACGCGCAGAAACAATTAGTATTTGATTATTGTCTAAGAATAGCATCACAAGGTGAAGCCGCCCAAGCCGAGGCCTTAATCTCCTCCAGCCAAGAGGCCTCAGAACTCTACCAAACACTTCGCGCCACCCTCGCACCGCTCGATACTATCGAAGAGCAATCCTGTCCGGATGAGCTTGCGGAACGCACCATCGCGCGAATCAGCGGCTTGACGGATTCAGGTCAGATTAAGCTCGAACAACTAATTGCCGCGGAACAGAAGCAGCCGACCATCAAGATTCACTTCTGGCATAACTTAGGTCAAATGGCAGCAGCGGCGGCAGTGATAATCTTTTTGGCGGGCATTCTGATTCCTTCTTTGGGGCTGGCCCGCCAAAGATACTGGCAGCAGCGATGTCAGATGCAGTTGGGCAATATCTTCCAGGGAGTAACTCGCTACGCATCCGACTACGACGGCAAACTATCGGCGGTCATCGCCAGGCCGGACACGCCGTGGTGCAAGGTCGGCTATCAGGGCCGGGAAGATTACTCAAATACCAGGTCTCTGTGGCGGTTAGTCAAAGGCGGCTACGTGAAGAATCCGGCAGACTTCCAATGTCCAGGCAGAATCCGAGGGCGAGTGTTGCAGATTGATATTATGGCTGTGCGAAACAGCAACGATTTTCCCGATAGAAGATATGTTACCTACAGCCCGCGGATAATCTGCACGAAAGGCGCGAACGGTTTTTCACTTGCACAGCAGCCGCTGATGTCGGACTTGAATCCTATATTCGAGAACCTGCCGCAGGATAGTTCCGTCGAAATAAATCTGCGAATAAACGATAAACTCCTCACCATAAACAGCCCAAACCACGGCGGTCGCGGCCAAAACCTATTATTCGGCAACGGCAAAGTTCAGTTTATAAAGGTCCGCAGGATTGATAACACCGATGATGACTTCTTCACGCTGCAGGAGATGCAGCCGGGCTCTAAGGTTACCGGCTGCGAAGTGCCTTCCTGCGACACCGACGTAATCCTTGCGCCGTGAGCTGTTTTTTCCACCACTAACCATAGAGAACGCGGAGACCGCAGAGCAAAGACGGATTAGTTCCTCGTAATTCGTATCTCGTATTTCGTGGCGCGTCCGCCTTCGACTGGGGTGTGTGGTTTTTTTAACGAGAACGTTCACGCAACGCGCTTTCCTGCCACTTCAGAAGCTCATCTTCCTGCTGATTTTCTTCCA
>CAZKOQ010000444.1:0-2621 GCA_964554425.1 uncultured Pirellulales bacterium
GCTGAGAGTTTAAGCAAACGCAACATTATCCGTTTTAATCACGTTCACCACATCGGCTGGGGCGTGCTCAGCGATATGGGTGGAATCTACACACTCGGCCCTTCCGAAGGCACTATCGTCAGCAATAATATCTTTCACGATGTTTATTCCTATTCTTATGGCGGCTGGGGACTTTATACCGATGAGGGCAGCACAGGCATTGTGATGGAGAACAATCTGGTTTATAACACCAAGACCGGCGGTTTCCACCAGCACTACGGCAAAGAAAATATCATTCGCAACAACATATTTGCCTTCAGCGAACAGCATCAGCTCCAGGCATCGCGGATAGAGCAGCATTTATCTTTTACTTTCGAGAAAAACATCGTCTATTGGAAGACCGGGCCGCTGTTAGCAGGGTCCTGGGGCAAGGTTAAAATCAATATTGATAAAAATTATTACTGGAACGCTGCCGGCAAGGACGTTGACTTTGTCGGTATGAGTCTGCAACAGTGGCGCGAAAAAGGATACGATGCAAATTCGATTGTTGCGGACCCGCTTTTTATTGATGCCGACAATCTTGATTTTCGGTTAAAGCCCGACTCCCCTGCTCTCAAGCTTGGCTTTAAGCCCTTTGATTACAGCAAGGCGGGCGTATATGGAGAGCAGGCGTGGATTGAGAAGGCCAAGAACGTGAAATTCCCACCGTTGGAGATGCCGCCTGGGCCTCCGCCAATGTGAGTCGATAACGGCTGGACATTAGATTCTTCCCCTTCGACTTCGCTCAGGGCTAAAGGCATCAGCTCTCAGAATGACTATTTTAGCCAGGATGGGCCGAAGGTGACGTCAACTTTGAGGGGGACATCGAGTTTGATGGCGGTGGACATTTCCTTTGCAATCCATTTAGCGTGCTTATCAGCTTCGGCGGAGGGCAGCTCGAAGACAAGCTCATCATGGATTTGAAGAATCAATTTAACGGACAAATTTTCCAACTCAATTTTTCGCTGGATGTTTATCATAGCGACCTTGATTAAATCGGCGGCGGAGCCCTGGATGACGGTGTTGACAGCGAGGCGCTCGGCCTGGGAGCGTTTGTTTGCGTTTTTGATATTCAGGTTTAGTATTTTCCGGCGACGGTTGAGGATAGTTTCGGCGTAGCCGATGCGCTTTGCGCTGGCGATGCAATCATCCATAAATTTGCGGATTGAACTATAACGAGCGAAATAATCCTCGATGAATTTTTTCGCCTCGGTCTGGCTTATTCCAATCGAGCGTGAGAGGCCAAAGGGGCCCTGGCCATAGATAATACCGAAGTTGACCGCCTTGCAGCGTGAGCGCATATTGTCTGTAACCTGCCCGATAGGGACATTGTAAATCTGTGAGGCGACGAAGCGGTGGATGTCCTGGTCGGCGGCAAAGGCAAACATCAATGCCTTGTCTTTTGAGAAGTGGGCAAGGAGGCGCAGCTCGATTTGTGAGTAATCGGCGCTGAGGATGCAGTCGGTTTTCCTTGCGGGGACAAAGGCGGCCCGGATTTTTCGGCCAAGCTCGGTGCGGATGGGAATATTTTGCAAATTCGGGTCGCTGGAGCTGAGTCGGCCGGTGGTGGTTACGGTCTGGTTGAAAGAGGCGTGGACACGTCCGGTACGCTGATTTATAAGAGTGCCAAGTTTATCAACATAGGTGTTCCTGAGCTTGCTGAGGGTGCGGTAATAAATAATCTGCTCAATGACGGGGTGCCGGTCGTCTAATTGCTCCAGCACTGCGGCATCGGTGCTGAGGCCGGCTTTGCCGATGCGGATAGGTGTGAGGTTGAGCTTATTAAAAAGCACATCGGAGAGCTGCTTAGGGGAATCAATATTAAAGACGAAGCCGGCAAGCTGGTAAATCTGGTCGGTAACAGTCTTGAGAGCATCATTAATTTCGCCTGACATTTTTCGCAGCAGGTTGGTATCGAGCGAGACGCCGTTGTATTCCATCTCCGCAAGGACGGAGACCAGGGGCATTTCGACCTGGTCGAATAGTTTTTTGATAGCAGGTTCTTTTTCGAGACGTTCTTTTAGATAAAGATAAAGTTGATAGGTTATGTCGGCATCTTCTGCGCTGTATTCACAGGCGGCTGTAGCATCGACCATATCAAAGGTAAGCTGGTTTTTGCCTTTGCCGATAAGCGCTGAGATTGGGGTGCACTGGTAATTGAGAAAATCCAGAGCCATCCGGTCAAGGGAGTGACTGTCGCGCTCGGCATCGAGGCAATAGGAGGCGACCATCGTGTCGAAGTGAATTCCCTTTACGGGTATCCCAGCATTCTTGAGGACGAGCAGGTCGTATTTTATGTTCTGGCCGATTTTCTTTACATTTTCGTCCGCAAGTATCGGCGTAAGTTTCGAGCGGACTTTTTCTATATTGAGATAATTTGAGCCGAGCGGTGCCTTTACAGCAAGATAAAAACCATTGTGGGATTGCCAGGAGAAACTTATGCCGACAAGGTCTGCCCGCATAGCGAAAATCGAAGTTGTTTCGGTGTCGATAGCAAAGAGTTTTTGCTTTTTTAGCTCAGATAAAAATTGCTCGAATTTATCCTGTGTGTCTATCAGCTCGTAATTGTGGGAGACGGTCCTGATGGAATCAGGATTCTCGAT
>CAZKOQ010000445.1:0-2596 GCA_964554425.1 uncultured Pirellulales bacterium
TTACCGAAAGCCAGCGTCCCAAGTATCCGGACCGCCCAGACCACGCCGCAGCCAACAAAGTAGCCCCATAAACTGCCCAGAAGTCCCGCAACGACAGGATGTTGCATCGGGAAGTTAGTGTGGATTTCTATCGGCACTACTTTCTTCACAATTATTAAGGCAGCCACCGAGCAAGCGATAATCGGCAGCAGGAAAACCACCTCTCGGCAGCTTTCCAGCCGATGATTTATCTGTGGTTCTATCGGTTTCTGCTCCGAGGAGGACGAATTGGTTTCTGCCTCTTGCTGCTTTCTGACCATTCTGTTCCAATCTTCGGGATTCTCAGACTCGTAACTTCTTTTAACCAGGCCAGTTACAAGCAAAACCCAGGAGATAGCCAGTCCTACCGCTGCTCCTGCTGCAAGCGCCCCTGAATCTACTGATGCGCTTGGAAGAAGTAAATATGTTCTAATTAGCGAAGGTTGGATTATATAGACACCGACCGCCGAGGCGATTAAACCCACCACGGTAGCGAACCAGCAGATAGATAGCGGGATAACCCAGTATTCCAAGTCAATTGCGGAGGCAGCAATAAAAGTGCTTAGTAAGATTATGGATGTGATATAAATGAACCAGCCGCCATCAAAAAGCGGTTTGAGGCCGGGGCGTAAGTTGGTGTGGAAAAACAAAATGAAAAGCCCGATGAATATCGTAGAAGTCAGCATCTCTACAGCAAAGTAGCGAGGTGAAATAGGGGCTTTACAATCACGACACTTCCCTTTCAGAAGAAGCCAGGAAAGAAGCGGTATGTTATCATAAGGGCGGATGCGCCGGCCGCAGGCAGGACAGGATGATGGCGGAAACATTATGGACTTTTCACGGGGCAGGCGGTAAATGACAACATTCAAAAAGCTGCCCACACAACAGCCAAACGCAAATATAAAGATAAACCAAATCCAGTCGGGTATTGCGGCCACAACGGCTCCTTTGCAAAGTAGCATATACGCAAATAAGTCTCTATAAATTTATATATTCGGCTTTTTGCTTCTCTGATGTTTAATCGCTGCTGCAACTTTTGTTGGCAGGCCGAAGAGGCGAATGAAGCCGATTGCATCGGTTGGATTGTATTCGGCACCCATCTTGAAGCTCGCCAGGTCTGTCCGGTATAGACTATTTGGGCTTTTTATACCCGCTGGCGTGCAACGGCCCTTAAATAGCTTCACTTTGACCTCGCCGGTAACATTTCGCTGGGTAACGTCGACAAAGGCATCGAGCGCCTCACGTAACTGGGTGAACCACAGGCCGTAATAGACAAGCTCGGCGTATCGTAAAGCAACCTGCTGCTTATAATGCAAAGTTTCTCTATCGAGCGTAACACTTTCAAGACAATCGTGGGCAGTTGTGAGTATCGTTCCGCCCGGCGTCTCATACACGCCCCGCGACTTCATCCCGACCAGCCGATTCTCAACTAAGTCCGCCTGGCCGACGGCGTGTTTGCCGCCAAGCCGGTTCAATGTTTCAATGATTTTAACACCGTTTATCCTTTTGCCGTCAAGTTTTACCGGTGTTCCCTGCTCAAAACCGATTGTTATGTAATCCGGCTTATTGGGCGTCTTCGAGACCGGCCTGGAGATAACAAACAAGTCATCCTTCGGCTCATTGGCAGGGTCCTCAAGGTCGGCGCCTTCGTGACTTATGTGCCAGAGGTTGCGGTCGCGGGAGTAGATTTTCTTCTTTGACTGCTCAATCGGAATCTTGTGCTTCCTTGCATAATCAACAGCCGCCTCACGAGAGACAAGCGTAAATTTTGGGTCTTTCCACGGCGAGATAATCTTTAGCGTCGGGTCAAGTGCCATATAACTGACTTCAAATCGCACCTGGTCGTTGCCTTTGCCTGTTGCACCGTGAGCCACACCCGTGGCACCTTCGGTGTGAGCGACATCGACCTGATGCTTTGCAATTAAAGGCCGGGCAATGCTTGTGCCCAATAGATACGATTTTTCATAAACGGCGCCTGCTTTTAAGAGCCGCCACAGATATTCTTCCACAAATTCCTTCCGCAGGTCTTTGACTATGCACTTGACCGCACCGCTGGCTAATGCCTTGCGTTTAATGCCCGCCAGCTCATCGCCCTGCCCGAGTTCCGCCGCAAATGCTATCATCTGATAGCCATAAGTCTCTTTCAGCCACGGCAGAATGACACTGGTATCCAGCCCGCCGCTATACGCCAATACTACTTTTTCAACTCTTTTCATTTTTGCTCCTAAGAATACCTGACCATCAAACCCAAATTATATACCGCAAGAGCAACAAGAATCAAAAAAGAAAAAGAATTACTGATATGATTTTTATGCAGCAACGATTATGCCTTCGCGACGTGCAATCTCTAATATAGGCCGGCTCTGGTCCGTCTCCCATTCCTTTTCACCACAAGGTATTGGTTCAATACGACAATCCGCAGCAGTAGCTCGCCAGAGAGACTTTAACATCGAGATGTCCCGCGAACCGTCGAATTGTGGAGCAATCACAATCAAATCAATATCGCTATATTCATTTCCATCCCCTCTCGCAAAAGAACCAAAAAGAACCGCCTTACTGGCGTAAATACCAAAGGACT
>CAZKOQ010000446.1:0-2581 GCA_964554425.1 uncultured Pirellulales bacterium
GATAGACAGCATAAGTATATCGTTTATCCCGCAGGGCTCGCCATTCGTGTCCATTTTCCCAGGCGGCGCAGGCACCGGTATTTTGGAGCATGGCAGCTTGCGGCTCGGGTCCCCTGTGGCCAAGAGCACAACTGCTAAGGTCCATTCCCTCGATGTCTTCCGGAATCTTCAGGTCCATAAGTGACAAGATGGTAGGCATCATATCAACAGTGGACAGAGGGGCATCAGAGACGAGGCCAGCCGGTATGTTTGCGGGCCAACGGATGATGAACGGGATACGTGCGGCCTCCTCATAGAATATGTTCTTGGCTCGCCTGCCGTGAGCCCCAAATATCTCGCCATGGTCGGATGCGAAGACTACGATGGTATTTTGGGCGAGACCGGCCTTGTCCAGTGCGTCGAGGAGCCGGCCGATGTTCCAGTCAAGATTCGCCGTCATTGCATAGTAGTTGCGGCGCCATGCCTCGAGAATTTTGCGTTGCTCTGGATTGAGGCGGCCCCAGTCGTCGGCATATTTATCGTTCCGGTCTTTGTAATTCGGCGGATTGGGGAACGAAACACCATCAAACATCTTGCGGTATTCTTCAGGCACATTGTCGTCATCCCATGGGTCATGCGGCGTACCATAGGAGAGAAACGCAGCAAAGGGCTTGTCTGCTTCGGCTAGGCCGCTGAGAAAATCTATCATCAAGTCGGTTTGGGCATCGGGTTCATAGACATTTTCGCCATAAAATATCTTCCTTGGTGAATCTGTATGATAGTAGGCGTTGTAGTAGTCATGATGAAAGTTATATGCGGCCCAGTAGCTGTCAAAGCCAAGACGATTCGGTCCTGGCGGAACAAAGCTGTTCTTGGGATCGTGATGGTTGCCAAGCTCGTTGGCATATAGGTGCCACTTGCCGATGTAGCCGGTCTGATAGCCGCTGTGAGTCAGAACGTGGCCGAAGCATTCATAGCCCGTTCTCATGCGAAGCTCGTTGATTACCATGCCGGTGGAGGTCGGGTACTTGCCGGTGAAAAGGGACGCTCGATACGCGGCGCAGACAGGCATGTTGGAAACGGCATTGCAGAAGTTAACTCCCTGCCGGGCCAATGTGTCGATGTTGGGTGTCCGGGCTTTGGCATTGCCGGCATATCCACAACGGGTGTAGCCCAACTGGTCGGCGAAAACGAAGAGTAGGTTAGGGCGCCGGCTGCTGCCGGCATTTCGCATCTTGGTCAAACTGGCGCACGACTCCAGAGCCATAGAGGCGCCTCCAACAACCGATATCTTCAGAAATTCACGTCGGTTCATTTAGCTGACATTTCCCATAGATATTATATTTCCGTGCTCAGATACGCCTCAAAGTGTTTCTTCTGATAGAATACGATATTCATCTTGAAGATTCCAGTCTTTCTGGCTGCTTCTCTATAGTTTATAGTTCAGAAAAGTACCAAGAACACGAACAGCACTGCTCCCAAATGCTGTGTATAGAATGGCACTATCTAACACTTAGAGCAAGGAGTAACAAAGAACAACCAAGGCGTAGCAGAACTCTAAGCGGACATAAAAAAGGGTCTGCAGGGATGTGCCTAAAAGCATCGGATATATAAAACGGTTGCATTTTTTATGTTTTTTATAACTCGCTGATAATACAATGCTTATGAAATGAGCATTTTTGCAAAATTGGCAGATAACGGGTTGTATGGTTGTAGGGTGGTTGTAGGGTTTATCAAGCCAAAAAAACTGAGAAACAGGGAATACAAAGTATGCCGAAACAAGGGAACTATAGTACATCTACTCGACGCGTCCACTCACGAAAATAAACAAGCCAAGCGAATACCAGGCGCACATCTTTGACGCACTTCAGCGCGCGATTGGTGACATTGCAGGCAGGACCGGTCCGGAAAATTATGATTTCCCCCTGAATGATTGATCGAGACGGGTCTGCCCTCCGAGGCTTTGGCTGGATTACACAGCACTACTATTTTTTATGGGGTGGTTCTTTGCCGGCACGAGGTTGTGAACAGCAGGACCGCCGGCAGCAAGACAACGAACAGAGGTGTGTTGTTTTTCATGACGTGACTCCATTCCTTTACTGGGACCCTTTGCTTCCAAGACGGCAAGGAACGGTCTAACACCGCTCGATTTCAATCGATACCACCTTCTGTGGACTTCGATCAACTACCCATGGTATCCAGCCGAGACCGAAAGTCAACGACCAAGAGCCAATATTATAAACACAGAAGGTGATACCGGACAATGAGAGAACGTGTTTACTCGGCGAAGATCTCAATGCCGTTGATCGCCGGATTTTCTACGTTCGGTGTAAACGTAATCCTCAGCTTGCCGTCGGTCACCACAACGCCCTTGTACTCGCGCTGGATCGCCTTATACGGCCCGCCGGCTTCCTTGAAGATGTCGAAATCCTTCTCCGGCTTCTGTCCCTGCACGGCAAACGAATACACTCGTTCGCCGACGCCTGTGATTCCCGTGTAGGTCTCGGCAAAATGCAGGCGGACGGTGTACTTGCCGTTGGGAAGATTGAACTCGTACGCGCTCATGCTGTACCGCTCGGTCCGGAAGATCTGCGGGAACGCC
>CAZKOQ010000447.1:0-2565 GCA_964554425.1 uncultured Pirellulales bacterium
ATTTATAATTTCTTTGTGACCTCGTGCCTTCGTGGCAATTTTTTCCTTTCTTTTTCTAAAAATTATCTCAACGCATCCTGTAATGCCTGCAAGCTCGGATAATTGTTTTCGCTGCGAACAACTTTTAGCATTTTGTCGAATGTGCGGATATTTCCGTATCTATCATTGAGCGGCGCTTTTATATAGAGCGAAGCAAACAGATTACCCATCTGCACCGCTTCACAAAAGTTCATAGAGCCGTTTTTGAATTCGCTTAAGTTGTGCGCGATATAGGTAATCAGCCCTGCTCTGAATGAGTCCCCCGCTCCAACTAAATCAACCACCTCCCCTGCCATAAAACGCGACCGGACCCTATTCGGACCGCTCGCTTGCCCATCGGTGCAAATGTGTTTCTCATATCCACCGTCGCTTACCGTAACACCAAACAGTTTTGTCTTGTCATCCTTGTGCCAAAATCTCCCGGTAAGAAAATCAAGAAAATGCACATCGTTTTCTTCTTCGCTAAACCGACCCCAGCTGCGTCCGGCCTCCAGCGTATTTTCAATCAGCTTGGCCTCGTCGCAGGACGTGAAGAACAAATCAACTTCGGGCAAAAGCGGCTCTAAAAGTAGATATTCTTTCACCGGTTTGCCCGATTTAATCAGCTCGTGCGGCGAACCCGTCAAGGTGTGACTATCGACTATTGTAACAGCCGGCCTATTACGGCACCATTTGATAAATTCAGCCAAATCCCGCCCTCCGTTGGCATCGCCCCGGTCGGATAGACCTGAATACATATAATAGACTATCTTTGGCTTCAACCGCTCGACAGCTCCTTTGAATACCTCAAAATTAAAATCATTATTGGCATTTGGAAAATATGCGATTCCGCCTCTATCCAGCCCTGTGCTGCTATGAATAAAGGTAGTCCCCGTAGGAAGACTCGGATGTATGAAGGTTGCCGACATATCAATGCCGTTAGCGGTCATCACATCATAGAAGAACCTGCCCTGGGCATCGAGGCCATCATAATCTCCCTTGCCGAGATTGACGCCAACGGCCACTTTCAAGCCGGTCCTCGCAATCAAAGGAGCGGTGTTGCCGGGCCCGCCCGCGGTTGCAAAGCCCTGCTCTATCCACTCCCTTATCTGCTGTTGAGAGTAAGTCGGCATATCCTCAAGTTTACACTTAGCCAGTCCCCCCTTACCCACAAGCGCATCGGTAAATTCAAAGTCCGGCCTGCGCAGGTCAGTTACCGCAGTATTCAGCACTAAAACATCTATAGCCATATTATTATTTTTCCCAAACGCATGTGCTTCGACAAAATTCAAAAATAGTCACTCAGTGCATCTCTGTTTCACAAATACCTATGGCAGGCCTGTAAAAATTGAACTGGACATTAGGGTGCTCTGCAAGAAGTGACATCGGCACAGAACTGTCGGCGATTTTTTTACCTATCATAAGTGTGGTCAATCTCATCCCGAATGGATTGTCGTGCATCCCTGCCTGCCATATCGAAACTTTTTCTGCCTTCCACGTCTCAACCGGCCCCACCGTAATCGCCTTGGTCGGCACACCGGTAACCACCCCGCCGCTGCTGGTTCGCGCATTTTGCATAATAGTAATGGGGTGCAAATCTACAATCCGCGTCGTCAGCCGGCGGTATTCCTGCGGCGTCGGCGGCTGCTGTTTATATTTGCCCTCTCGCTTGAGAGGGTCATTAAACGCCCAGTGTTTTACCTCGCCCTGCCCCCCCTGCATAATTGCACAGCGAACACCCTCCCAGCTTTTTATGTAGTCCCTGGTATCTGCCTTGGGAAAATGAATGTTGGAGGCGGGCATCTTCAGTTGATTATCTATCCGTTCAAAGCAAAGCTCCATATCCGCCTTGGCGAAAGACAACGGATGTGTCCGCGGCACTTCTTTGCCGTCCCTGAACCATTCGTCCATTCCCCAGAAATGGGCATTTTTCAGATTCAGCCCGAGCTCATTTACCAGCCGGGCCACAAGCGGCAGCTGCTCAGTCGGCCCAATCGGCCCGCAAATGCCTACGGGATTGTCTGCTGTCGCCTGTTTCCACGCCGCGATATACTCCAGCGCCTCCGCAAGATAGAACTCCTCAATAGTATCATTAAAAACAACCTTAAAACCTTCCCTCGATAAACCCGCCATATCATCAACTGTAAGTTTTGCTGCATCGTTAAGAATCTCGTCATCGAGCGTTGTATAATCCCACCATTCCGGAGCCAGAATACTGGTTTTCCTTGCCATCTTAGCTCTCCTTGTCCTACTTCATAGTGATTCGCAAATTCTCAATAGAAAAATATCTTCGGGGAAGGCCAGATGCTTCGCTTTCGGCTCAGCATGACAATCCTTAAAATCACATGAGACACAGCACTACAATGCGTAAGCCAAATTTCCAAGCTCGGCTTTGAGGATATTATCCTGCGGATAGGCGTGGCCTAAGTGCTGCCTGAAGCCCTCGGCAAATTTGCAGCCGATTTGACGGCCTCTTTTTTGGCCTAATGCCTTCATCGCATTAACATAATCATCCATACCGTGATGCTTCAAAAGCCAGTTACGCTG
>CAZKOQ010000448.1:0-2554 GCA_964554425.1 uncultured Pirellulales bacterium
ACTGGAGCACCTATCCAAACATAAACCCCTATACCGGTGCAACTGGCACGAGAAGAACGCCCAGCTACTCAGGAAGCTATTCATTGAGCTCTCCAAGCTACAATTTTGGAAGCTCAAGCTCCTCGAATGGCTATTCTTGGCGGACGCCAAGCTATTCCTATCAAAGCTATGGCACTCTTGGCAGTTCCCTTTGGGGACGTTGATTATGCCGAATCTGTTGTGCGATACCGTCGTTTAGGGGCCGACCAAATTTGTCGGCCCCTTTTGCATTTACTCATCTATAGCGGCAACCTGATTTGAAATTCGCGTCTGATTTTTTTCTTTGTGCCTTTGTGTCTTGGTGGCAAAACCTACTCAAAAAACCCATTAAAACCTGTTCAAAAACGGTTCATTTTGGCTCATTTTTGTTCAATTTTTGTCAATTTCATATCATTTTCTATCAAAAAAGTTCAAAAAAACGCTCATTTTTACCCTCATTTTTAGCACAAAAACAAATAAGTCCTATAAAATCACCAATTTTACCACCACCAACCACCCCATTTTTCAAAAAAACCTTCAAAAACCCTTATTTCCCAACTTTTTTCTCTTTTTTTATTCTCTTTTTCCTCTTGCCTTATGCTCTGGAGTTTATCCGCCTCTGGCGTGGTGTTGGACTCGTATCGAGTATCCAGAATCGAGTATCGAGCATCGAGTATTATCCGCCGTAGGCGGAAGCATCGAGTATCAGGTATCGAGTATCGAGCATCGAGAATCTATGTATTCACTCATTTGTTCTGCAAATTTATTTACAAGCCACCACTTGCCGTTCACGTGATGGTGACAGGGACAGTTACATCTTCTGTTACTAATTGTTGTTTTTTCTTTCGGCGGTTTATGGTCCTGCGGTCTAAGCGAGGCAATTGACTCTCTTCGGAAGCAATCATAAGAGCATCGTGAGGTGTAGCAGCAAATAAATCGGCATCCATTTCCTCCCAGAGTCCTTCGGCACGATTAAATAAGCCACCTGAAACCATTATGCGCATTTTCGGCCAGGCGTTCACGGCCTTGATGGTATCTATTAGGCGGCGGACATCCGGCGCTTGTTTTGGGGTAGTTCCGTAGATAAGAAGGATATCTGGGGCATATTCGTGAATAAATGAGAGAATGTCATCGTTGGTTAAGCCGCCGCCAATGAATTTGACCTGCCAGCCATCGCTTTCAAACAAATCTGTAAGCATTTGTGCACCAAGCTCTTGCAGTTCGTTTGGTGCGCAGCATATAACAATTTTTTTGTTCCTTAGCGGTCTGTGCGGCAGCTTATTCTGGAGCTGGTCAACGATTGTTCGGTTAATACGGCTGCCGAGATGCTCCTGGACGGGCGTGATTTTTTCCGCTCGCAGCAAATGTTCAATTTCGGCCATAATCGGCCATATTATATGGACGTAGACCGAATTTGCAGGAATTCCGGTCTGGAGGGATTCTTCTATAACGGCCCGGCAGGCCTTTCTGTCACCGCGAAGAAGCGGCTCTAAATAACGTTCGAGAATGTCCTGTCTTACCATAATCGTATCTCCAATAAAATTTTCAGGTTTAATGTTGCCTATACTATCAGGTTCAACTATTCAATTATGAATAAATGTTAATATAGATAATATTTTTTGCTTGTAGTATCTGTATCGGAGAATAATTTGAAAAATCTTTAGTGAAAATAGATAATATACAAAGCCGAAGTATAAATTTACTATATTTCCAGAAGGGTGAAAAGTAAGGTCTTCGGGATACAGAAGTTAGACACTTGGTTAAGCAGTAATTTGAGGGAAAAATGATATAAGGATTTATGTTATAAGCATTTATGAGTAAAAAGGCAAAAATGCGAAAATTGGCACTTTTTTACACTTTCTGAACGGTTTTTGATACTTTTTTGCATAAAGTAACCACAAATTGAACAGTTTTACACAGAAATTTGACCACCCTCAAAATCAGGGCAAAAATAGGGTTCGAAAAGTCAAGGGATAAAATTCAAAGAATTCAAAAAAAATTTAGCCACAAAGGCACCAAGACACAAAGGACGACAGATGACATAGAGCAGACAACGGAGGACAGACGAGAAACGAACCACGAATTTACACAAATTGACACGAAGGCACAAAGACACAAAGACACGAAGGGGTTTGCTTGGCTTTGGCGTACTCAGACGAGGTCATTCTCGATACGAGCCCTTCGGCGGTGCTCAGGACAGGTATCTGCAATGCCCTTTTGCTTCGTCCGCCGAATCCCAAATAATTCGGGCTTCTTTATAAGCCGAGCAAACGAAATCGGGAACAGGAGCATAGTAGGTGGTGAGTAGTGAGTGGTGATTAGGGATTGGTGAGTGGTGCGTTGTGCACGAATGAGGGATGACGGAGGATGGACGAGGGCTGGGGATTTTTGCGGTTTTTTATTTTATACGCCTGTGGCGTAATTGATTTTTTCCTCCCTTTCTGCTATTCTATATCCTGAAAATTGAGGCAGGGCCGGCGGAATTTCTTTGTTTTTGCGGAAATTGCAGCTTTGGGTAGAATTTACCCCGTGAGAT
>CAZKOQ010000449.1:0-2548 GCA_964554425.1 uncultured Pirellulales bacterium
CATCACGAGCACCATAATCATAATCAGCCAATAAACCAGGCTGCTTACCACCTCTCTGGCGGAAATTTTCAAATCGCCTTTCCTTAGAATCGCTGATATACCTGCCTTATCAGCCAGCGTATCGAAGCGTATTGTTTTAAGCAGCCAGTCGACTAATCGTTTGATTGCCTTGGCCACAATCCAACCTACTATCAGGATTATCAACGCACCAAGCAGGACAGGAAGATAGGCCATTATTCTGGTCAACATTTGGCGGACCGGGTCAGCAATAAGATTTTTCCATTCGATTACAGCTAACATTTTCTGTACCTCCATGAAAAATTGTTAATATTGGATGCCGTTTCTGCCAGATTTTATTTAACCGGCATTTCCCATATTAATCCGCCAGAGGCGGATTAAACGCTTGGCTACGCAACCAAGCTTTTCAATTTCATAATAATATCAAAGTCTCCCCTCGAATTACAATAATCCGAAGTATTTTTTACGAAATTTGTTGCCAAATCCACCAAAATCCAAACTATTGGTCATATCCGTTAAACCAAACGCATTATCGAGTTCTCAATAAGCCAATAAGCCCGCGTCACTGGTGACTTTCACTCCATGAAATTCCAGCTTCAATTGTTTGTCAAAAATAACTTTCAGAGTATTCTTTGCTACTCTGCGAAGCACGAGTCTGCTTTCACCCATCAGGTTCTCCCTTTTTTAATGGCAAACTTAATCCGCCAGAGGTGGATAAATCCGCCAGCAGCAGGTCGGATAAATTCAATCCATTCCGTAGGCCCTATACTATCAAATCAGTATCAGATGCGCCACTTTAATCCGGCAGACGAACGGCGGATAAATATGGGAAATCCGAGATTAAGGTATTGAAAGTAAAGTTATGTGTCAAATAGATTTAGCCAAAATTTTCTATTGCTTAATACATTACCGACATCGCTCGTAACTAACCGCCAGCGGAAATTAGAATACTATGGCCGCATAGCCGACGCTGTCATAACTTGTCTCACCCATTTTGCGAAGCATTATCTCGTTACTATTGGTGTGGGCCAGCAAAAGCCCTTCGGTTTTGCCGAGTTTTTTTGCGGCTGCAACAGCCGCCGCCGCCGCACCCGGACCGCAGGCATTACAGTTCTCAGCGGCGCTGGCAAGCATCCCTTCCGCATTGAGCTTCAGGGTCAAATCAACAAACCTCTGGTCATTGACACTGTCTGCCCACCGCAGGCCTTCGGTGCCCGTGCCCATCGGCGTGAATCCGTAACGTGGGCCATAATGAGTCAAGTCGGTCGAGCCGATGCAAACAATTTTCTTCTGTTTCGCTCGTGCAATAATGTCACCGACAGCGGCGCCCAATGTTACCGCCTGCTCTCGCGGAGGAACCAGGATGGGTAATATCTTCGCACCGGCAAAGAGATACTGGATAAACGGAACCTGCACCTCGATGCTGTGTTCGGCTCCGTGGGCATCGCTGTCACTGACGGCTGCACCACTTTTCAATACGGCTTCGGCCAATTCTCCATCAACTGCAACCTCCCCCAGAGGTGTCAGCCAGTTGCCGGCCTCATAGACGGCGGGCATCTTGCCAAAGTAGCTGTGTGTGGCCCCGAATATGACAAAGGTGTGCACTTTGTCGTGCTGCTGTTTTATTGCTGAAAAGACCAGCGCCGCAAGAGCGCCGCTGAACGTCCAGCCGGCGTGCGGAACAATGCCTGCAACTATCGTTTCGGGCAAGGTCTCAGCTATTGTTTCCTCTTCGAGGCACTCGTTGATTTCGTCCACGCAGGAATCGTAATGACCGGCATAAAACTGGCCTGCGACAAAGGGTCTTCGTGTTTGCATTGCCCACCCCTTTATATTAACTTGCATTTAAGACGCCTGGGCGTTATCATTACGGCGTCCGCCCCGTGTCTTCTGTCGAAGACAGAAACGGGGGCGGATTGAAACCTGAAATATTGTAACCTCTTGTAAAGAAAAAACAAATGGTATCTAAAAAAACATCTATAGTAGCGGTGGTTATGGGTTCAGACAGTGATATGGAGGTTATGCAGGGCTGTATCGAGCAGCTCAGGTTCTTTGGCATTGGGCCGATTGTGCGGATAATTTCTGCCCACCGCACGCCCCAGATTGCCGCAGAATTTGCTCAAACGGCTGCCAAAAAGGGGATAAAAGTCATTATTGCCGCTGCGGGTATGGCTGCTCATTTAGCGGGGGCGCTCGCCGCAAGAACGACTCTACCGGTCATTGGCGTGCCGCTGATTTCAGTGGCTGTTCTTGAGGGGATTGACGCTCTTTTGAGCACGGTGCAGATGCCGCCCGGCGTGCCGGTGGCAACGGTGGCTGTCGGAAAAGCAGGTGCGAAAAACGCAGCCATTTTGGCTGTCCAAATCCTGGCGCTTTCTGACAAAAACCTTCGCACAAAGCTCGCCAAGTTCAAAAAGGCCCAGCAAAAAAGCGTAATCAAGAAAGACCTGGCACTGCGAGAGTAAAACCGGCCGGCGTAAATGGACTAACAGTGCCTGAATATGCGCGTTCGGACCAAAAGCGGCTTGTA
>CAZKOQ010000450.1:0-2535 GCA_964554425.1 uncultured Pirellulales bacterium
GGCTCAGCGCATTACTTATTGGGCTTATATTCTGCCGCTATTGTCAGGCGGCATCCGAGAAAATAACTGTCAGCAACTTCGCAATATCAGTTACGCTCGATACTGCCAATGCGACAATACTGGTGACTGACAAGCGGACACAGCAAAACTGGCAACAGAAATCTTCGGGGCAGAGCAAAATAATTCAAAGCACTAAAGTTACGGACGGTATCGACTTTACCTTACGCGATTCGGGTCTGGGACTGGATATTCAAACGGAGCTTCGACTGGCAGAAGATAGGCCTGAATTTACTGTAACACTTTCAGCCAAAGGAATTATGAAATGGTCTTTGCCTTTTCCGCATCCGTTTGTAACTGAGCCAGGCACGTATCTTGTCGTGCCGATGAATGAAGGCATATCATATCCGGTCGATGACCGGACAATCGAACCAATGTGGCTTGTTGCCTACGGCGGACACGGAATATGTATGGCTTTCTGGGGCGCAACGGACGGCCAGCGTGGATATATGGCGATTATCGAGACGCCGGACGATGCAACCATTCACATACAGCGAATTGACGGCATGCTTTGCGTAACGCCGGAGTGGAACGGGCAAAAAGGACAATTCGGTTACACCCGGCGTCTGCGATATGTCTTTTTCGATAAAGGCGGATATGTCGCTATGTGTAAAAGATACCGCTCTTACGCCAAAGAGAAAGGTTTACTCAAGACACTTCAGCAAAAGCGCAGCGAAAACCCAAACGTTGATTTACTCATCGGCGCTGTTAATGTCTGGTGCTGGGAAAAAGATGACCTCGCCATTGTTCGTGAAATGAAATCCCTCGGCATCGAGCGTATCCTCTGGAGCAACCGAGCAAGCCCGGAGGTTATCGAAGCAATGAACAACATAGGCGGCATCCTGACAAGCCGTTACGACATCTACCAGGACCTGATGGACCCTAATATTGTAAGAGAAAAACTCAACCGCCCGCATCCCGACTGGACCCAGGACGGCTGGCCAATGGATATTATGCTCGATGAGAAAGGCAACTGGCGAAAGGGCTGGCAAGTGAGAGGAAAAGATGGCCAGATGTATCCCTGCGGCGTTTTGTGTGATATGCAGGCGATAAAATACGCCCGGCCGCGTGTTACCGAGGAGCTGAAGACTCATCCTTATCGCTGCCGTTTTATTGACACAACGACCGCCTCACCCTGGCGTGAATGTTACAGCCCGGAGCATCCGATGACCAGAAGCGAAAGCCGACATTGGAAGACGGAATTGCTGCGTCTGGTCTGTGAAGAAACCAAGCTTGTAACCGGCAGCGAGACAGGACACGATGCAGCCGTCCCTTATGTCCATTACTTCGAGGGGATGCTCAGTCTCGGCCCCTACCGCGTTCCCGATGCAGGGCGAAATATGGCCAAAATTTGGGATGAAGTCCCGCCACAGGTAGCTAAATTTCAATTAGGTCATAAGTATCGGCTGCCGCTCTGGGAACTGGTCTATCACGATTGCGTCATCGCACAGTGGTATTGGGGTGATTACAATAATAAACTCCCCTCCCTGTGGGACAAGCGTGACCTTTTCAATATTCTCTACGGCACGCCGCCGATGTTTATGTTCAATCGCGAATTCTGGGAGAAAAATAAGGACCGGTTCGTTCGCAGTTACAAAAATGTATGCTCCGTAGCCCGCGATGTCGGCTACGCCGAGATGACCGACCATTGCTTCCTCACGCCCGATAGAGACGTCCAGCAAACAATCTTTTCTAACGGCATCACAATCACGGTCAACTTCGGCGACAAGCCATACCGTCTGCCTGACGGCAAAGAGATCGAACCGCTCAAACACAACGTCTCGGCAGACCGAGTCCTGATGCGAGAAACCATCGGCAAAAGCCCAGACTCATCCAACAAATCAATGGGACCTTTGGCTGTCCATCCGGAAAACCCGCGTTACTTCCAAAACACATCAACCGGCGAAGTTGTTTATTTGACCGGCTCGCATAACTGGGCAAACCTGGTCGATATTGGACCGGCAGACCCTCCGCCAAAATTCGATTTTATTGCTTATCTGGACTGGATGAAGAGTTTGAATCATAATTTTATGCGGATGTGGACGTGGGAGCTTGTCAACTGGAACACCGAGGCAAACAGAGAAAATAAGATTCACACCGCTGCTCCGCAGCCCTGGACAAGAACTGGTCCCGGCACAGCACTCGACGGCAAACCAAAATTCGACCTGACAAAATTTAATACCGACTACTTCGATAGATTGCTGTCCCGCGTCGATGCCGCCCTCGACCGCGGCATTTACGTCTCGATAATGCTCTTTGAGGGCTGGGGAATGCAGTTCTCGCCAGGTGCCTGGGAAGGCCATCCCTTCAACCCCCAGAACAATAACAATGGTATTGACGGCGACCTCAATAAAGACGGCAAGGGTCTTGAAATCTATACACTCGCCAGTAAAGATATTACCTCCTTACAGGAGCTATACGTTCGCAAGGTCATCGACACCGTTAACGACCTGGACAATGTTCTTTACGAGATTTCCA
>CAZKOQ010000451.1:0-2521 GCA_964554425.1 uncultured Pirellulales bacterium
GGGAAGCAGCACTTAATGTTTCGATACCATTCATTTTAGGCAGCAACATCGGCACAACAATCACGGCGCAGCTTGCGGCGCTACAGGCAAATCGGAACGCCAAGCGCGCTGCCTGGGCACATACGATGTTTAATGTTCTTGGCTCGGTTATTGCTTACCCGTTTGCTTACTTTGGTTTATACCGTGCTTTTGTACAGATGATATCACCCTGGGAGCTTGGGCCAAGCACTATAGCATCGGAAATCGCCATTGCCCACACGATGTTTAATGTAGTCAATTCCGGTATATTTCTGCTATTAATAGGCGTGCTGGAAAAAGCGGTGGTCAAGTTGGTGCCAAAAATACCCAGTGAGGTAGCAATGGCGCCGGTGGTGCTTGAGAAGCATTTGCTTGACGCGCCAGAAATAGCGATGGAGCAGGCGAAGCGTGAAATCGTTCGTATGGCAAAAACTGCAAAAACAGCTTTCAAGCAGTCTATCGATGGGATTATAGAGGACGACAGCAAGAAACTTGGGTCGGTGGGGGAAATAGAGGATTTTATCGATTCGCTTCAGTATGAAATCACATCGTATCTGTCAGAATTGTCGGACAGACACCTGTCTGACGGAGTTTCTATCAGGTTGCCGGTGTTTTTGCACGCTGTTAATGACCTTGAGCGTATCGGAGACCACGCCGTCAATATTGTCGAGATTGCTCAGCGAAAACTTGACCATAAACTTTCCTTTAGTGATTCGGCAATGTCAGAAGCAGAGAAGCTAAGAGAAGAGGCAGACCAGATGTTTGACGATGTCATAGCAGCCCTTGAGAATAGTGACACCAAGGCAGCGAAGGCGGCTCTGGTCATCGAAAGGTGGCTCAATAAAGCGCAAGTGGATTTACGTCGCAGCCATGTCCAGCGGATGAGCGAAGGGGTCTGCACACCTGAGACAGGGCTGATATTTATCGATTTAGTCGATAATGTTGAGAAAATCGGGGACCACCTGACCAACATCGCGCAGGCGGCGATAGGCGGCCTGCAATGGGCAGAGGTCGAGCCAAAGATTGCCGGCGGTCTGTTTTAGAAGTTCAAAGGAGCCAAAATCTGTTTGAAAAGGGTGTGCTATGTGGACGAGACAGGATTTACACAAGTTAATTAAGGAGAAAATGGGTGATTATCTGCTTATCGTAGTCTCCAACAGGCAGCCATACTCCCATATATTCGAAAAAAGAAAGATTGAATGTCAGCGTGGAGTAGGCGGAATTATTACTGCGATTGACCCTGTTATGCAGGCCTGCAATGGAATCTGGGTGGCATACGGCAGCGGAGATGCCGACCACAAAGTTACGGATAGTCAGGGTAAAGTAAAGGTTCCCCCGGAAAATCCCGCATACACTTTGAAGCGAGTGTGGCTCGCTAAAGATGAAGAGAACGGCTACTATTACGGTTATTCCAACGAAGCATTGTGGCCCCTATGTCATACGGCTTTCCAGAGACCGATATTTAGAAAGGAAGACTGGGACTGCTATGTGAAAGTTAATCAAAAGTTCGCCCAAGCGGTCATTGAGGAGTTAGGCGATAAAAAAGCACTTGTTTGGATACAGGACTATCATTTGTGCCTTTTGCCGAAGTTCTTAAAGGAGATGGCGCCCAATCGGTTAATTACAGCGCACTTCTGGCACGTCCCCTGGCCCAGCCATGAGGCATTTCGGATTTGTCCTCATAAAAAAGAAATCTTGGATGGGCTGTTGGCAAATGACCTTTTGGGATTTCATATTCAGAATCATTGTAACAAGTTTTTGGACGTAATAGACCGAGAGATAGAAAGCAAAATTGACCGCGAACGCTTCTCGGTTGTCCGCGGCGGGCATGAGACCTTAATTCGTCCTTATCCTATCAGCGTGGATTTTGAGGGAATAAATGAGCTTTCAAATTCACCGGATGTCACAAGAGCACAACAGACCCTTATGGAAGAGTTCGGACTTTCCGGTTTTAAGGTTTTGGTTGGTCTTGACCGTATCGACTATACCAAGGGCTTGCCAGATAAGTTATTGGCAATCGACCGCCTGCTTGAGAAACATCCTGAATTGAGTGAGAAGATTGTTTTTTTACAGATGGGTCCGGTCAGCCGCATACATATCCCCAAATATAAAGCCCTCAACGATGAGATTAACGCCCTGGTTGAGCAGATAAACTGGAAACATTCTACCGATGGCTGGCACCCTATTATTTTAGTCAGACGACACCTATCTCCCATTGAGGCGGTTGCGCTTTATCGTATAGCAGACGTCTGTATTGCAAGTTCTCTGCACGATGGAATGAACCTCGTGGCCAAAGAATTTGTGGCAAGCCGTTCGGATGAAGCCGGAATGCTTGTCTTAAGTCAATTTACAGGCGCAGCAAGGGAGCTAACCGATGCTGTTCTCATTAATCCATATGACCGTGAGCGAACCGGAGACTGCATATTTGAAGCGATGACTATGTCTGAAGAAGAGCGCAAGAAGCGAATCGTGAAAATGCGGCAGATTATCCAGCAGAACAATG
>CAZKOQ010000452.1:0-2505 GCA_964554425.1 uncultured Pirellulales bacterium
CCCAACTGGAATACGGTTTGTGATATCTCCGAGCCGAAAGATGATTTTATTGATGAACCTGATTTAGAGCCTGTAATGCTCTGTTGAAAAGCCCCACCGTCATTTCGACCGAAGCCCCCGCTCTTGTCTTCCGACAGGAAGACGCGGGGGCGAAGTGGAGAAATCTACTAAAAAACAGACCCGTCCCGAGCAGGGTTGAGGGATTTCTCGACTCGCCTTCGGCTCGCTATCCACAGGACACCTTTCGGTGGAAATGACATTCTTAATTCTTTTCAACAGAGCAGCGTTTTAATATTAGAGCAAATAACTTATGCAGACAAAGCAGCAAAAAGTTCGCGAATCTCTTCGGAAATCTCTTCTTCGGTAGTAACGGTTTGAGCGATTTCGTCTCGCAGCAGTTGGCGATAGCGTCTTCGCAAACGATGAACGGCAACCTTTACAGATGCTTCGGTTGTATGTAATTGAGCAGCCGCATCCTGGTAAGATATGGGGCTTTTCTTTACGGTCAGATATACTTTGAGTTCCTCAAAGAGTTTCTGTTTGTTTTCGCCGACAAACTCGGCCTGTAGTGCAGCCATTGTTCGCTTAAGGATGGTCATTGCCCAGGAACGCTCAAAGAGTTTTTCAGGGGTCAGTTGATAAATGGGTTCAAGGGCATATTGGTGTTCTGCCTGCTCAAGGTCTAAAGAAAGGATTATACGTCCGCCGCCTCGTTTCTGGGCACGGATGCGGTCAATCTCATTGGCAACGAAATTCTTCAGAGCAGTCAAAAGAAACGAGCGGAATTTACCCTGCTTTGGGTCGGCAAGACGCAGACCTCGTTTTTCCAACAGGTGTGCGAAAAATGCCTGAGTATAATCCTCTGCCTCGTGACAGTCATAGCCCCTGTGACGCAAATAGGCATAAAGCGGAAACCAGTATGTCTGACAAAGTGTCTCCAGCGATTGCCGATATTTAGTTGACTCAGGTTTACCTGCAGCGCTAACTACGCTCCAATGTGTAGTTGCAAACCTTGCATTGTTGGTTGAGGTGCGATGTTTTCGATTTCTATTTGACATTTTTTTCACCTTTCTTTTGCATTTTAATATGTGATTTTGATTTTTGCACTCTAATTTTGTTGTGTAGAGACCTTATGACCTGTCATGCTGAGCCGAAAGGCGAAGCATCTGGCTTTAGAAAGATTAAATGACTATGGCACCTTGTTTTTTCACTGCTGATTGCTAAAATACCATCTTTGGATTAAAATTATCCCGTTATGTCGGAAACCCTCAAAAACATTCTAATAATAAAACCCAGTTCGCTGGGCGATATAGTGCTTGTCCTGCCGGCCCTGACGGCCTTGCGCAGAAGTTTTCCTGAAGCCGAGATTAGCTGGTTGGTCCGTCCTGAGTTCGCACCTCTCCTTGAAAATCATCCGCATTTAACAAAGACAATTCCTTTCGACCGCAAGTTCCTCGGCAAGGCGTGGTTCAATCCATACGCGCTCGGTGCCCTTCTGTCGCTTATCCGGCTGCTTCATCGCAGCCAGTATGACGCAGTTTTCGATTTCCAGGGACTTTTTAGAACCGGCTCTTTGGCGTGGCTATCCGGCTGCAAAAAACGCCTCGGTATGTCAAACGCCCGTGAGTTTGGTCGCATCTTCTATACCCACAAGGTTCGGCAGAACCAGGATTGTATCCACTTAGTCGATTATTACTTAAAAATAGTCAAAGCCGCAGGTGTTTCAGATACTGGTGTCGAATTTCTATTGCCCCAAAATTCTCCCGCTGCCAGCTCTATCAGGAAATTGTTGGAAAAGCAGGGAGGTGAACCTGGCAA
The DNA here is from genome assembly GCA_964554425.1 of uncultured Pirellulales bacterium. Classification (GTDB taxonomy): domain Bacteria; phylum Planctomycetota; class Phycisphaerae; order Sedimentisphaerales; family Anaerobacaceae; genus CAYWXK01. Next base: position 1,819 of record CAZKOQ010000452.1, read on the forward strand.
TTATGCGGTCTTTGTGCCCGGCTCTGCCCGCAAAGATAAGCGATGGCCGATTGAGCAATTTGTAGTTTTAGCCGCTAAAATTTCATCAGAATTTAATCTTTCTATAATCGCTACCGGAACCACATCTGAAGCCGAACTAATTGAAAAGTTCAAGAGCTATGCTGGCGTCCCCGTAGTCAATCTCGCCGGCAAAACTTCGCTAAGTGAGCTGGTAGAGTTGTTGAAGTCCGCTAAGCTTGTAGTGTGCAATGATACTGGCCCAGGCCACATCGCCGCTGCTTTGGGTGTTCCGCTTGTTATGCTCTTTGGCAGCGTCAATCCTGCCCGCCTTGCCCCTTACAAAAGGCCTGACTGCGTAGTAGCGATTGAACCCTGGAACAGACCCTTCCAAATCCGCAATACCGACCCGAGATATGACATTCGACATATTACAGTCGAGCAGGTCTATCAAAAAGTCTGTGAGCAACTGAATATACTCGATACTTGATGAAGTCGGATTACCAATTTTTGCCGCCGGCACACTCTCTGAAATTGGGTTTGTTTGGGTTTGTTTTGACCAAGAGTCCATTGTCCATTTTTCGTTGTAATTCATTATTGAAACTACTGTTATAAAAATTTGACTTTTTTGGAATTTGGCTTTGTTTCGCATAATCGTTCAATTTTGATTGAACCGTATTGCGTGATGCG
>CAZKOQ010000453.1:0-2503 GCA_964554425.1 uncultured Pirellulales bacterium
GCGAAGCAACAGTTGCCCCTGCGTATTCGCCGTTGACATAGACCTGATAGAACATATCAAAGTGGCTTGACCGCCACCGCACCATCGCCGCCCTCGGCGTCCCGACATAGCTGCCGTCCGCCCGAATGCCACAAGGAAGCTCTATCGCCCTAACTGATTCTATCCCGTTGCTAATAAGTGCCATTTTGATATGCCTTTACTCCGTGAGATAGACGGAAACGGCTTTGTCTCACGGCGTCAACTGCGTGTAAACAATCTCGTAATCCGCCGCTGCCCCGCCGCCGCTCGCCCGTATGTCGCTTACCTTAAACGAATCCATCCGGAGATTGCCGAATTCTTCCCCGCCGACTGTGAGTGTGTGAATGTCGCCATCCATAAAGTTAGATGTTATTGCGTCAATTTTCTCATTCAGTTGCGCTCGGCTGGCAGCCCGCAAACCGCCCGTCTGTTTTATCTTCCTGCTGCGGCTGCCCAGGTCGATACTAAGCATCCCCTCCAGCCCCGGCACCGTCCGCTCTATCGAAGCACGTGTGAAACTTCCCTGCTCAATATCTGTGTGCTGCTCGTCAAACAAAATTTGCCCGTCTAAACTCACGCCCATAGTCGTTCAAATAATCAATTATTAGTCTCGCACCAGTTTTATGGATGCGCCGTCTTTGGTAACGTCAACCACCCCATCGGAACCCGTGTCAATGCTCAGTCGACACCGCTCCTTTGCCTTGGCGAAAAGATTCTGGTAATGCAAACTCTTCTTCCAGAAGTTCTCATCATCGGCTTTACTTGCAAGCATCGCATACACGCTTGCAATAACCGCAAACACCGATGCCCTTTTTAGAACTTCCGTGTCCAGAATGTCCGCAACTTCATAGCTGCTCGCAGGATTTCCCGGCTTAATGCCGAAGTATTCGGTCAATTGAAAACCGACCTCGCTCGCCTGCGGCGCAAAAGTGCTTATCCGATAGGTTACGTCGCTTGCCGAAGGCGGAGCTATTGGCTCATCCTCAGGATTTGCCCGAATGACGGAAACCGTAAGCTCGGTTGCCGAATCCACCAACACTATCTCGTATGCACCATCCAGAACTCCATCGGAGGATTGTAAGTATATGACTCCGCCTGCCGAAACCTGTGCTGCAGCAAAGTCTGCGCCGCTTGCTGTCAATGTCACACCATCCAGCTCGCCGCCCGTTCCAGCCGAAAGAACCTGCCACGCCAAATGCAACGCCCCAAACAGCGCCGGCTCATACCTCAAAATATCCGCATCACTTGAAAAACTAACCATTTTTCGACCCTTTCTTATTTAGGGGTGGGGTTTCAGGTTTCAGCGGTCGGCTGGCCACTGATTCCTGACCCCCGCCCCCTGAATTATCAGCTTGCGCTCAAGCCGCGAATAATCCCGTGTGCCCCTTCGTTGCGAAGCTCCAGTGTGTATTCGCCGATTACCTCTCCGCACTCATAGTCGCCGCCGCTGGCAAGTGGCTTGAAATAAAAGCTCCGCCCCGCCAGTGGCAAAACGTTCACCCGCGAAGAATCCACAAACAGCACAGTATCCTGCGGCGCCCACCTGGTCGTAATAATCCTGCAAACGCCGAAGTCGCTCTCATAAATGCTCACCATATTCGTAAAGGTCGTGTCGTTCGCTCCGAACAGCCGGCTGTCGGCGCAGAAAGCGTTTATCTTGCGCTTCTGGAATCCCCCGACCACAATTATGTCCACGTTGCCGCTGCTGTTCTCCCAGACCTTTCGAAGCACGTAGTTAATCTTCGCCTCATCCAGGTCGTTGCCTGTTGGGAATCCGCTGTCGCCTGTGTGAAAGATGTTTGTCGAAAGGTGCGCGGTAATCCCCTTCATTGTCCTTCGCACCGAGCTGCTGCCCTCCGGGTTACTTGTCGGCTGGCCGCCATTGACAATCGTATTCTCAAGGTCGCGCAAAAGCTCCCGCAGCCGTTCCTGCTTCTGATAATCCAGCTCGTCGGCAAGACCCAACTGGCTGGCGGCAATATCCGTCCCGCTCACTTCTACCGCAGCGGTGAATATCTGGGTGTAGTTGCCGCGTCTCGTTCGGCTGGTGAACCTGGTGCTGGGCTTGTCCGCGCCCTCAAGAGCCGCGTTGCCTAAGATGTTTATCACCTGGTTATCCGCCAGCGCCTCCGCCGTAGTCCCCGCATAACCGCGAACCACAGTCAGTGTGTTGCTGTTGACGTTTGTTACCAGCATCAATTCCTCGCTGCCCTCAACCTGAATCTGGTCGCCTATCCTGAACCTGCTGCCGTGGTCAACCACAAAGTCCGTGTCCTGGCTCGGGTTGGTGTAAGTGCTGTCGTTTATCGCGTCCTTATTTGGCAACAGCTCATCTTCGAGCCACTAGTGGTGTGTGCTTGTCGCCTCTTTCATTGGGTCGCCCAGCGCATCCAGCAGCGGCGTCTCGTAAGGCGAAATTATCCCTATCAAATCCGACACATCCTCCGCCAATTCAGGCAGAGTCGTGCCCGCTGAATATGTCGCT